>CAXTTX010000051.1:12587-17817 GCA_964247045.1 uncultured Verrucomicrobiales bacterium
GTGCCGCCGGCCGGGCGATAGAGGAACTCCGCGCGCTCCGCTTTGGAATCGTCGCTGGAAGTCGCCGTGAGGAGCGGTTCCCGGACGATTTTGAAGCCGTCCGAAAGCGCGATCCCATCCGCCTGGAAGGTCGCGACCGCGGGTGGATCATGGGGGCTATCCAGGAGATAGACATTATCCACACCGGTTTTCTTCGCCTGGCCCGCGACGGTTCCCGAAGAGCGATACTGGAACGCGATATAGATCGTGGAACCGGCCGGGATATCCACCGGGGCGCTTTGGGTCCGGTGCCACCGTTCGCCCGCCAGGTCATCGAGGCCCGCCGGAGTGACATCCGTCCATGAGACACCCGCGGGGTCACCTCCATTGTGGTTGACGGAATAGAGCACGCGCAGGGGAGTCGTGGGAGCGCCTGATTGCGTCCTGACAAAAGGATCCGAGCCCTGCTGATAATAGTCAAAGTTGACGATCATCTTGCCGCCCAGCGGATAGGGTTTCGCTGGACTGATCAGCCAGTCATCGGCTGGCGCGCTGGCGCCGGAGTTGTCGATGAAGGCTCCCGTTTTTCCCGCGACTTTTTCAATATGCCAACCCAGGTTCGAGGCCCTGTCATAGGCGGTGAAGGGTTGCAGGCTCTGGTCAAACTCCGCCTCACCGCGTTGGAAGATCACGGATGGCTTTGCCTGGACGGCACCCAAACCCCGGGCGATTCCAGCATCCATGCGGACGACGCTGAGTTGGGGCTGGGCGATAACCGGTGAAATTCCGGCACTCCCATCGCCAGACGCCATCCTCACAAGGGAAACCGGAGGAGCCGCGACAAGGGTGGCGAAACCGCTTTGGTTGGCCCCCGTGCCGAAATTGAGAACATGAACGGGCGGGGCCGCCACCACAATCCCGAATGGCCTGTCCTTGGGATCATCCGGATTGGTGTTCTGGGAGATTTCCGCATCATCGGAAAACCCGTCGCCATCACGATCGGCCGCCGCGGCGACCGCGCAAAGCGCGGCCGCAAAAAGCAGGCAGATGGATCTGGCGCGTGACATCCCGTGAGGTGGGCAGGGTTCTGCAACTCAGCGGGTCCACACGTCCACTCGCGTGAGGACGGAGGCGGGAAGCTGGATCTGGACGCTGCCATTGGCGGTTCCACCCGCGGTGTTGTCCACTTGGAATTCGTATTTCACGGCTTCCCCGGCTTCGGGAGTCGCCACCGCGACCAAGGGCACGATGGTGCCGAAATTCTTGACCTGCACCTGCACGCTCTGCGTGGACGGACTGCCGGGAGGCAGTATCATGTACACCGGATCAGTGGTGGAAGTGATGGTTTTGCCTGCCACCTGGGTGATCTTCAACTCTGGCATGTTGGGCGGGAAAACCACCATGTTCTGGCCAGCCGTGATGGCGGGTGCCGAGGGCGGGAAGATGCTGACGAGCGAATTCGATTGGGAATCAATCCGAATCCTCCCCAATCCGCCGCCGTCGCCGCCCTCCACGCTAAGGCCGAAAAGACCGCTGATCATAGGGGCCACGAGCCGAATTGAGCCGCCGCTGCCGCCGCCGCCGTTTTGAGAAGTAGCTAGAACCGCCGCCTCCGGATCCCCCGATAAAAGGGATGATCAGGGAGTTGCCATAGACCTTGCCCGCGTTTGGTTCGGATGAACCTGCCGCGCCGAAGGAACCGGCTCCCCGGTGGGGAGGGCTGTCATTGTTGTAATAACCGCCCTTTCCTCCTCCCGGGCCAAAACCGTTGGAGGGATTGGGGCCTCCCTGGCCGCCGCCGAAACCACCCGGCCCGCCAAGTCCGCCGCTGCTGCCCAGGGACGAATCGCCATCGACGAAGATCGCGGAGCCGCGGCTGAAGGAGACATCACCGTTGGCCAGAAGATAAACCGGGGTATTGGACCCGTTTCTAACAAACCTGAGGACTCCGTCGATATTGATGGTGGTGCAGTGGAGAATGCCATCGGGAGGCAACACCAGCGTGGTGGGGACACCGCCTGGAACCACCAGCGGTCCAAAAGTGCCGTTGCTTCCGGAATCGAAGGCGTGAACGGTTGAGGCCGATGAGAAGCCCAGGAGAAGCGCGACGCGGAATTTTCGGAGGAAACGGGGCATGGGCGTGGTTCAGGTGGAATGATCCGGGGGAAGAATCCGGTGTTGCCGGATTGCCAAGGGGGAAAGCCACCGGGAAAGATCCAAAAGTTCCCGGTTATTTGATAGATAGAGCGCTATCGCCCGGGGGGAGTCGAGCCCTTTTTCGGAGATAGACAGCGGGTCCTGCAAACCAAGCGGTTAGGGAATCCGGTTGCCGGGAGGGTGGCCACGAAAAGGCCGGGAACCGCACCCCTGCGATTCCCGGCCAATCCCATTATTCCCAGCTAATCAAAAAAAGAGGCGCGTCAGTGCTTGAGGGTGACCCGGTAGAAGACCTTGGGGCCGCCCGGAGGAGAAGGGTCGGTCCAGGTGGTGAAGGTGCCGGGGTCCGCGGGGACGTCGGGGGCGACGATGGTCCATGAGCCGGCGGCGAGGGTGGTGCTGCGCTCGACGGCGAAGCGCGCGGTGTCAAGGCTGGGCCACTCGATGGTGGAGAACTCGGCATTGCGGACGGCGTGGAAGAACGATGTGCTGCTGTTGGGGATGAGGCCGAGGCGATATTCGGCGTAGTTGCTGGTGCCGTCGTGGTCGAAGTCTTCCTCCTCGCCAGGAGTGGTGCTGCCGAAGTAGGTCGTCTCCCAGGCGTCGTCCATGCGGTCGCCATCGCCCATGCCGGGCTTGGTGACACCGGCGGGAACGGCGAGGTTGGACGCGGTGGGATCGACATAGAAGTTGTCCATGAGGACGGGGAGGTTTTCGGCGGCGTTCTCCAGGAGGAGCAGGGTGCCGAGGGCGTCGGCGGTGCCGTTGCGGAAGTTGAAGGGATCCACGCCGCCGTCGTTGGTGATCTCCACCTGTCCATTCTGGCCATCGGGAGACTGGACGTAGACCTTGAGCGTGTCGGCGACGTTGTCCGCGACGATCCAGACGTTCATCCACTGGGCAACCCGGTGCACGCCGACGGTGCGGAAGGCGGCGGCATCCCGCACGCGGAGGTCATTGGTGGGCCCGGCCAGGGTGAACTGCGCCTCGTAGTTGCCGAAGTCCGAAACCGTGGCGGGGGTGAGGACATCGCTGAAGCCGAAGCTGTGATTGATGTCACCCGTTGGCGCGTAGACCTGGAAGAAGAGGGTGCCGGTGCTGTTGCCGAGAATCTGGAGGCCGAGCGTGTTGAGCGACTTGTAGAGGGCGTTGTGAGCCGAGAGCGGAGGAAACACGTAGCGTCCCACCTTTTCGCCTCCCAAGACAGGTTCCAGGACGACGGTGGCGGAGGCGGGGTTGGGCGCATGCCAGCCGTTGACGCCGTTGAAGGTGCTGCCGGTGGTCATGCCGGGGCCCTCGAAGTTCTCGACGAGGGTGAAGCCCGGAGCCTGCGGCGGGGTGGAGACATTGCTGTCCGGATCGTAGCCATGATTCACCTCATAGAAATCGTTGAACTGGTCGGCATCCGTGTCCATCCGGTTGGGGTCGGAGTTGGTGGGCTTCACGCCGAGGCCTGGGAAGCCGGGGCCGCCGCGGGAGACGGAGAGGTCGTAGTTCTCCTCGCCGTCCAGCAGTCCGTCGCCATCCGTATCCGCGATGGTGGGATTGGTGCCGGTGCCGGAGAGGCTGCTCCAGATGCCGGTCTTGTCCTCTGCGCTGTCGTCGTAGCCGTCCGCGTCGGTATCGGCGAGGTCGGCACGGGTTTTTGGCCCGGAGGTGAATTCGAGGAGATTCTCCAGCGAGTCTCCATCGCGATCCTCGTTGGGATTCTGGGTGGGATCGATGGTTCCCGCGTCGTTGGGATTGAGGGCGGTGCCGATGGAGTTGCAGGTGAGTTCGTAGCCGTCGTTCATGCCATCGCCATCGGTGTCGGCGGCCGTGGGATTGGTGGGGGCGTTGCTGAAGCGGATGTTGATGGAGCCGTTTTCCTGGAAGTCGGAGGCGCCGTCATTGTCGGTGTCGGCTTTGTCGGGTTTGGTGGGCTGGCCGTTGAAGGCATTGGAAGTGCCGAGGACCTCCGCGTTGTCGCCGAGGCCGTCGCCATCGGAATCAGGATTTTGGGCGAGGGAGTTGTTCTGGAATTCCTGGAGGTTCTTCAGACCGTCGCCATCGGGATCGCCGAGCGCGCCGTTGGGACCGTTCTTGGCACCAGGGGAGGTTTCGCCGATGGTGCCATTGTCATTCTTGTTGAGGGCATTGGCGGTTTCCCAGGTATCTGGCAGGCCATCGCCATCGATGTCGCCGGCGATGGGGTTGATGAGGTTGACCCCCGAGTTGTCCAGATAGAGGTCGTCGAAATAGATGGAGGTGGTGGGGGTGCCAGCGGCCTTGGTAAGGAAGGCCACCAGGGCGTTCGCGGCGGCGGGGTTGCGGAATTGGGCATCCGGGGGAGGAGAGTTGGCGGCGATTTCCAACTGGGTGGTATAGACGGGATCGGCGTTGCTCTGGAGATAGAGCTTCCAGCTGTCGGTGCTGGTATTGATGACCATCCACATGTTGTACCAGATATCCTGGAGAATGGGGGTATTCAGGGTGGTGGATCCATCACGCATCCGCAGGTTGCCGGCATTGACGCCGGACTGGGCCTCGAAGACGGTGAAGATCGCCGGGCCAAGATCCGGATTGACCTCATCGGAAAGTCCGAAGACGTCGTCATTGGCGGCGGCGCCGCGGCGGACGCGGAGGAAAAACGTGGCGACGGTGCCGTTGGGGATGTTGAGGGCCTTGGAGGCACCGCCAACGCCAACGCGGTGGAGGACCTGGTTCAAGCCGCCGGCGGGATCACCGGAGATGACCGCGGAGGTGGCGTTCGCGGAGAGCCAGCCATTGGCGGAATTGACGTTGGAGGGATTGGCGTGGGAGTCGAAGTTTTCGACCAGGGTCCATTGGGCGCCGGCGATGGCGGCGAGGCCCAGGGTGAGGAAGGCGGCCAAGACGGCCGATCTAACAGTCCGCGCGGGCGGGAGGGTTCTGGTGGGTTTCACTCGGTTTTTTGGGTTGGGTTTTTGCGGTTCTGACGGGAACCCGCCCGGGAAAACGGGGTGTGGCGTCTGAGAGGCGAGCGGTGCGATCCGGGGGCGCCGGAGGCCGGTGTTAGAAAGGAGACAAGAAGGAGGATTTTGAAGGTGCCGGTAGGGTTTGGCGGTGGAAAGAT
>CAXTTX010000052.1:0-2077 GCA_964247045.1 uncultured Verrucomicrobiales bacterium
GGGTGTTGAAATCCTGGAATATCACGAGGGCGACCGGTGGCAGGATCGAATGGGTGGACCCGGGGCGGTTGCTTTGTTATGGTGCGGATTCGGTGGAGGTTTGCGACGCGGAACGCGGCTGTGTTTTGTTCGAGGCTCCCTTGACCGGTGGAAACCTGCTGGGGCCCACGGGCCACGCCGCGAATTCCGGCCTGTCTTTCCGGGAAATTCCGCTCCGTGAGCGGTGGAAGGACATCGTGGCCGTTGACCAACTGGAAGGCGATCCGCGTCTGCGCGAGTGGGCGCGCAAGACCTTCGCTGCGGTCTATGCCACGGACACCAAATGGGAGGACATGTTGCAGGACGAGGGGGAAGGAAGCCTCTCCTTGCTCCAGCGGATCGCGCTGACCGCGGAAGTGGTTGCCGAGAGGAGGAAATTCGATGAGATCGTGAAATCCAGAATGGAGTCCTGGGATTCTTCCCTGCCCCTGTCGCTGTTGCAGAGGAAGATCGGACAGGAGACCGATGTGCGTTTGCGGAAAGAGCTTCTCGCACGCAGCGCCAGCTGGAAGACGGAGGTGCCGTGGCCCGGGGTGTTAGATCCGGCGAGCCCCGCGGAAACCCTTCAGGCGATCGATTCGAAGATCCGGGCGGAGAGCGCGGCTTTCCCCGATGACATCGAGTCGCTCGCGCTGATGGGGTGCATCGCCTACCGGCAGGGTGACCACGCCAAGGCGAGGGAAGTGCTCACGAAAATCCCCTGGGTGACCAACCAGAAACTGGTGACGGATTGGGTCGTGTATACCCGGTTGATGTCGTTTCTGGCGATGGCGGAGTCCAAGCTGGGAAACCCGCAGGCCGCGGTGGACGCCCTGAGGGTGGGTCTCCGCTATTGGGAAGGCGCCGGGGCCTACAACGGCATCCAGGAGGAGGCCGCGAAAATGGTATCGCCTGCCGTCCTTGAACCTCTGGTCCCCGACGGGAAATCCACGGCGTATGAGATCGCCTCCAAGGAACTTGCCTCGGCGAGGAAACTTGCCGGTCCCGGCCAGAAGG
Source organism: uncultured Verrucomicrobiales bacterium (assembly GCA_964247045.1). Lineage (GTDB taxonomy): Bacteria > Verrucomicrobiota > Verrucomicrobiia > Verrucomicrobiales > Akkermansiaceae > Luteolibacter. Next base: position 1,036 of record CAXTTX010000052.1, read on the forward strand.
CCGTTTCCCAGATCCAGGTCAGCGGCAGGGTGGTGAGGGTTTCGCCGACATTCCGTGGCATTGGCGCGAACTTATTCCTGGATTCCCTGGATAAGAAGACGGGCCTGTTGGTGTGGCTGGATTTCCGGAAAATGGAAGGGATGGATCTGGACAAGGTCTGCGGGATGGAGGGCAAAAGGGTTACTGTTTCCGGCGGCCTGGGATTCTATGGCGGTGTTCGCACGGATTGGACGGATAGTTTGCAAATCACGGTTGGGAATGCGGGGGATCTTGTGCTGGAGGGGCCCGACGTGCAGAAGGGGGAAGGGTGGTAGAGGGCGGTGAAGGGCGGTGAAGCGGAATGAATTTTGACGGCTTGTTGGGATTTAAAGTGGCCGTCCATCTACGCTTGGCTGCGATTGCGCTCCAGTACGAAAAGGCGCCCGCGGTTTTGCCGCGGGCGCCAATTGTGCTGTCGGTTTATCCTGTGAAAATGTGCGGATCAATCCACGTCGAGGCCGGCAAAGCCATCGAGGGATTTGGGAACCAGAACGGTGCCGAGCGAGTGCATGACCCCATTGGTCGCCGCGACGTCGGAACTGAAGACTTTGCCGCCGTTGATCTCGATCTTGTCGGATTCGACATCGACCTTGATTTTCTCACCGTTCATGGTCTTGACCTCGCCGTCCTTCATCTCACTGGCGAGGACCTTGCCGGGAATGACATGATAGAGAAGGAGCGAACGGAGCTTTTCCTTGTTCTCCGGAAGCATCAGTTTGCCGAGCGTTCCCGCGGGAAGTTTGTCGAAGGCTTCGTCGGTGGGAGCGAGGATGGTGTAGGTGCCCTTGGTGCCAAGGGTGACATCGAGGCCGGAGGCAACCAGCGCTGCCTTGAGGGTTGAAAACGAAACGCTGTCGTTGATGACCGTGGTGAGAGATCCCTTTTCCAAGACGACGACGGGCTTGCCGTCGACGGTCACGCCCTTTAGCGTTTCGAGGATGGTGATCGGGCTGTCGAGCACCTTGCCGTCGAGCGCGACGCGGCCTTCGGCGATCATACGTTC
>CAXTTX010000052.1:2087-15346 GCA_964247045.1 uncultured Verrucomicrobiales bacterium
GGCGGGCCGTCGGCCGTGAACGCGACCCAGCCGTTGCCGTCGACGGTGGTCGTGGTGACCTCAGTTTTCGTCGTTTCAACGGCGACTGGATCGGCGGCGTAGACGGGCATTGCGGCTGCCATGGAAAGAAGAAGGGCCGTGCGGGTCAGTGGGTTGGTTTTCATAGGTTTGATCGGTTGCGATTTGATTGCGGGTGCGGTGGAAGGCCTGATGAGTTTGGATTTCGATCAGGTCCGTCGCGTGTTTCGAAGATTGTTTTCGCAAACGACGTGCCGGAAGCGGCCGAACAACCGTCGTTCGATTTCAAAGTGTTGTAAATCAGTCGCATGTGGTTTTTGAGGCCGGGGGGCGAATTGCATGGGCCAGGGTCCATCGCGTGCAAATCCATGAACGACGGTGCAAGGTGCACCGTGCCTGGCAGGGGGGAGTGCCGCTCCCCTGTAAGCCGGATTCTGTCCTCCCCCTTTCGGGAAATGGACGGCCATTTCTCTCACTCCGCCGGAGCGGAGCGCCCCGCTCGCGCGGGATGCGACTAATACCCGGGGATCAAACGGGCGGGCAGCCCTTCCCCTGTTCTGTCTTGCACCACGCGGGGTTTGCCGTGCCGTCCGGTTACCCGGATTCGCGGTGGGCTCTTACTCCACCATTTCACCCTTGCCTGTGCCCTCGCGGGCCATCGGCGGTATCTTTCTGCTGCACTTTCCGTCCGGGTTCCTCGCGGTTCCCGTCCCTCACTTTCATGAGGCGCGTTGCCCTGTGGTGTCCGGACTTTCCTCAACCCCCGCTTGCGCGGGAATTGCGACCGTCCGGGGAGCGGCCCGCGCAGGGTGGGGGAGGTCTGTTCACTTTCCAATCAAAAACACGTCCAGGAAGAACCAGACGAGCATGAGGACCCCGACGACGAGCTTGATGCCCAGGCCGGTCAGCACGCCGACGACGGAACCCACACCGGAAATCGCGGCGGGTTTGGTTTCCTTTTTGGCGAAGGCGATTTCGAAAACAAAAGCGCCGATCAAGGGGCCGAGGAGCAGGCCGAAGGGCATGAAGAAGAGTCCGACGAGGCTGCCGAGCAAGGCTCCGCCGGCTCCCCAGCGGGTGCCGCCGAACCATTTCGAACCGGCGGCTCCGCTCAGCGTTTCAAAGGTCTGAGAGATGGCCATGAGCGCCGCGAGGATGACGAAGGACCACCATTGCAGGCCGGAAGACGGGCCGAGCATGAGGCGGTGGGCGATGGCGGCGATGAGGATGATGAGGTGTCCCGGCAAAACGGGGATGACGCAGCCGACAGCGCCGGCGACAAGGAGGCAGCCGGTGATGAACCAGGCGAGGGTGGTGCCGACGCCGCCCATGAGTTCGCTGGATTGGATTGATTCCCACATCGGTGGTGGTTCTTACACGGCGATGGAGGTGGGTGCAAGGAGGGGTATTTTCGGCTAGCTTGTTGGGAAAGCTCATGATGTTTTTCGACGGCCTAGCGATACCGGAAGAGTTTACCGCAAGGCGCTAAGGTCGCGAAGAGGCGCAAAGGGAGAAGCTTGATCGAGTGCGGGAGTGGTTGTGCGATGCGCCTTCTTACGGCGAAGCGTCAACAACGGGGGACAAGAGTGTCCCCCCTCCGTCAGGGCGCCACGCTCCGTAGGAGTTTCCACTTAGCATATCGTCACGCCGGGAGTCACTCATCCGGCACAGGATTGTACAACGCAGCCGGGATGATAGGAGCCGCTGATGATCTCGGCCTGGAGTTCCAGCATGACCTCGCGGTCGTGTTCACGGGGCAGGTTCCGCATGGCGCGTTGCAGGATGTCCGCGGCATGGGATTGATCGTTGAGGCGGCCGAGGACGATTTCGTAGAGGCGGTAATACAGTTCCCTTTCGGCCGGGTATTCCAAGAGCATCTCCTCGTATTTGGCGACCGCGCCGTGGAGGTCGCCGCGCATGGTCATGGAGCGGGGAATGCCAAAGAGGGGCGATGGCCTTGCAAAGCGGGCGGTCGGGAGGCCGGAGAGGAACTCGGCCATTTTCCGGCCGATCCAATGGGCGGCGGGCCACCCGGCGAGGATGCCGAGCGTGCAGACCCCGCAGACCATGAAGATGACCTTGGGGACTTGGTCGATGAATGCGATCATGGTTTCAGGTTCAGGTTCAGGTTCAGGTTCAGGTTCAGGTTCATGGATTTCCCATGGAGAGAGGCCACCTTTTCTTTAGCCCACAAGGGGAGGAGAGGGCAAGAAGGAAGGCGCGGGCGGCGCAGGAATGAAGTTCCTTTGGGGTTGAGTTGCCCCGGGCGGGGGATATTCTGGGCGGCGTTGCACGCCATGAAGAATTCCCTGATTGCCAAGATGCTGGCTTTTGCCACCGCCATGCTGCCCCTCACGTCCGCTGCCCAGCAAGGGGAGAGCGTCATGGTGATGGAGGCGTATTCCGGGAAGGTTCTTTTCGCCACGAACTCGGGGGCGAAGCGGCCGATCGCCAGTTTGACGAAAATCGCGACGGCCTCGGTGGCGGTGGACTGGGCGAATGCGACGAACACGGATCTTTCGACCGTAATCACGGTGCCGCAGACGATTACGCTCGTGGGGGGGGCGAACCCGATGAACTTGCAGCCGGGCGACCAGATGACGCTGCGGGATGCGCTGTATTCCGCGCTGCTGGGTTCGGACAATCTGGCGGCCGTGACGATCGCGGATCATGTCGGCCGGGAGATCGCGACGCGGCGCGGAAGGAGCGAGGATCCGGTGGCCATTTTCGTGGGTGAGATGAATCAACTGGCGAAGGCGACGGGCGCGACCGCGACGGTTTTCGCGAATCCCCACGGACTGGAGCGTCCGAAGACCAAGGCCTACTCCACGGCGGCCGATGTGGCCCGCATGTCGGTTTACGCGATGCGGCGCGCCGCGATCACTTTCATCACCAGCAAGCAGGATCGGCAGGTGTCCGTAACAGGCCCGGCGGGCAAGCGGACTTTCACGATCAAGAACACGAACGAGCTGGCGGGTGAGACGGGCATCCTCGGGGTGAAGACCGGGACCACCGAGGCGGCCGGCCCTTGTGTATCGGTCTGCATGGATCGTGATCCGTTGGTCAGGCAAAAGGCGGATGGCTCGAAAGGGGCGACTCCGCGGCGGCTGATCGTCGTCGTGCTGAATAGTCCGGATCGGTTCAACCGGGCACGCCAATTGCTCCAACAGGGTTGGTCGATTTACGACCGGTGGCTGGAAGCCGGCGCGCCGGTGACGGACCGGAACCGGGAGATCATCAGCGTTCCGCTGCCGCCGCAGCAATAGCAGAATTTTCCAATCACGTCCCCACATGAGAATCGGAATTTTGAACAGCGGGGGCGATTGTCCCGGACTCAATGCGGTTATCCACGGGGTGGTCGGAGCGGCGAGCCAACTCGGCTGGGAGGTGATTGGCTTCCGCGATGGTTTTGAAGGGCTCCTGCCGCCGGGCGACCACACGGTTCTCAAACCGAAGGACACCATCGGCATCCTGAAACTGGGAGGCACGATTCTGGGCACGACGAACAAGGGGCATTTTGCCGCAAAGATTGGCAAGGGTGACATCGCGGAGGTTCCAGCGGAGGTGGTGGCCCAGGCGAAAAAGACGATGGACGATCTGGAGATCAAGGCGCTGATCGTGGTGGGCGGGGATGGCTCTCTAACGACCGGGCTGCAGTTGTTCCGCGAGGGCTGGCCGATCATCGGCGTGCCGAAGACGATCGACAACGACCTGAGCGCGACGGCATTCACCTTTGGCTTCGACAGCGCGGTTTCCACGGTGGTGGACGCGCTGGACCGGCTGCACACGACGGGCGAGAGCCACAAGCGGGTGATGGTGCTGGAGGTGATGGGCCGCCATGCCGGGTGGATCGCGCTGTGGGGCGGGATCGCGGGCGGGGCGAATGTCGTGCTTCTGCCGGAGATTCCTTTTTCCTTTGAAAAGATCACGGAGTTCATTCGGGAGCGGGATGCGCAGGGGCACCACTGCACGCTGGTGGTGGTGGCGGAGGGCGCCTGCATGCCGGAAGGGGACATGGTGACCATCGACGCGAATTGCGGCGGTGAGGTCCGCCTGGGCGGCATTGGCGACCGGGTGGCGTCGAAGCTTCAGGAGATGACGGGCAAGGACACGCGCGCGTGCATCCTCGGGCATCTCCAGAGGGGTGGCTCACCGACGGCGCTGGACCGGATCCTGGGCATGCGTTTCGGGGTGATGGCGGTGAAGCTGGCCGAGCAGGGAGCCTTCGGGCGGATGGTGAGTTATCAGGCTTACCATGTGGATTCCGTGGAGATCGAGGAGGCGGTGCACCAGCTTCGTTTGGTGGATCCGCAGGGTGAAATGGTGCTGGCGGCGAAGGCGGTGGGGATTTGCCTGGGGGATTGAAGAAGGCGCGAGTTTAGGGTTGAGAGTTGGGGGGGAGCAGCAAGAATTGCCGCCGCCATGTCATCCGATCCTTTGCTCCAGCTTCTCCGCCGCAAGGCCCGTATTTCCGATCAGGAACTCGCGGATCTTCTTTCCATGGACCGGGCGGTCGTCGCGAAACGCATCGTGGACTGGAAGGAAGATGGAACGATCCTCGGTTACCATGCCGTGGTGGATCCCGAGGCGACGGGCGACACTTCGGTGTCGGCGTTCATCGAGGTGAAGGTGACTCCCGAGCGGGGCGGCGGGTTTGACCGTCTGGCGATGCGGGTGGCGCGCTTTGAACAGGTGGTCTCCTGTTACCTGGCGAGCGGTGGCTATGACCTGATGGTGGTGGTGGAGGGTAGCGACCTTCGTGAAGTGGCGCGGTTCGTTTCGGAGAAACTCAGCTCGCTGGAGGGCGTGATTTCGACGGCGACGCACTTCCGGCTGAAGACGTATAAGGAGAATGGTTTTCTTTTCGAGAGGGAGTCGAGTCCGGAGCGGCTGGCGGTTTCGCCTTGATGGGGGCTCAGGCCACGGTATCGGCGAGAATATCGACGGGGGCCGGGGCAAGAGTCGCGTTGGGATTGCCCAAGGGCGGGAGGCGCTTGGTGGTGATCGTGACCTTGAGGGAGGCAGTGGTGCCGCTTTCTCCGGCGTAGCCACCAGTGACGGGCATGACCCCGCGGGGATGATGGCTGACGCCGATGGCGATGTGGCTGGGACCGACGCGTCTGCCGACCGAAGGATCGTATCCGCTCCAGCCCCAATCGGGCAGATAGATTTCCGCCCATGCATGGGTGGAGCCGCGGCCGGCCTTCGAGTTACCGCTTTCCAGATAGCCGCTGACGAAACGGGCGGGAAAGCCGAGCGCGCGGCTTGTTTCCAACATCAGCACGGCGACGTCGCGGCAGGAACCGGTGCCGAGGCGCAGCGTTTCCGCGGGCGACTGCACGCCGGATTCCTCGCGGCGGGCATAGCTGATGTTGGCTTTGATGTAGGTGGCGAGGTCATCGAAGATCGCGCGGGTTTCGCCGGCGGGCGGAGCAAGCCCGCTGTCCGCATACCATTTGCGCAGCAGGGCTACTTCCGGCGGATAGATATACTGGAGAAAAGGCGTGGCCGCGAGTTGCTCGATGCCGGCGATGAGCGATGGCTGGGGAACGAAGATCGGTGGCTGGCCACCCTCGGGTGCCGGGGGCACGCTGACGGTGAATTCGCTGTGGATGCGAAGTTCCGTTCCCGGTTCGTTGAACCGCGCGAGGGCAATGGAGTTGTCCTGCAGGTCGCGGTGCCAGTGGACGACCGACGGGGGGCTCGTTGTGAGAAGCATGTCGTGGAGCCGCAGCTCGTGGCCCTCGCGCGGGCGGAGGACCAGCCGGTGAGGATTGAAGTAGACCGGCCGCGAGTAGCTATAGGAAGTCTCGTGGGTCAGGTGAATCCGTTCCCAGGTTTCCGGCGGCGAGTCGAAGATCTTCATGGCGGTGGCCCCGCGTCATAGCAGGGCGATGAGTTCGTTCCCCTGCACCAGGCTGTCGCGCGTCACCGGAATAAATTCCGGATCGGTGCATTGGCAGGACACCTGGCTCTTGGTGAGCTCCGGGTTTCCGAAAATGGTGCATACTGCCGCGTCGGCAGCGTCCCTGCCGGTGGCGATTCTGACGAGGCCATTCAAGGGGGCGAGGCGTGTCGCGTCGAACAGATACCACCAGCCATCGATAAATACCTCGAAGCACGCGTGGAAATCCGGGGGATCAAGCTGATAGGCGTAGACCGTGGCGTAGCGGGCCGGGACGTTCAGGGCGCGGCAAAAAGTGATGCCGAGGTGAGCGAAGTCACGGCAAACACCCTGCTTCTGGTCGTAGGTGTCCTTTCCGGAACTGGTTTCGCCCGAGCTTCCGCTGACATAGGCGATGTTGGCGTAGATCCAATCGCTGACGGCAATCGCGATTTCCTGCGGGCTATTCAGGTTACCGAACAGTTCTTGTGCGGTTTCACGCATCTTGTCAGATGGGCAATAGCGGCTGGGGAACAGGAAGGGAATGGCTTCCGGACTGAGGTTGGCCGGACTATCCGGACTGATCGAGCTGATGGGGACAATCTTGGTAGCTGCAGAAACATCGGCATTGTAGCTGATTGTCAATTCACCCGGCGCGGTGGTCTTGATACGAGAGAAGCGGTTCATGCCGCTGCCAATGGTGAACTCCTCCGCCTGGACGCAAGGCTCGATGGTGAGTGATTCGTTGTGAATCTGCTGGTCGGTGGTCTCAATGCATTTGAGAGCGAAGAGGAAGGTGGCGGGATCGTTCAGCTTGTAAGCAAGTTCGCAATTGACGTGGAAGTTCATGGATCGTGTTTCAGGGAAATAGATGAGGTGGCGATCAAGAGCCCCCTTTGAGCATATAGATGATGAAGGAGGACGGGAAGGGGAACGCCGAGCAGCCAGAGGATGGCCCATCCTACTTTGCCGGAAAACCTCCTGCGGGCGGAACGGGCGGAACAGGTGATGGGTGGGCGGGCTTCCATGGTAGCCCCAGGAATCGCAGATCTTGTGCCATGGCGTTTTTATCGCTATAATCTTTTGGAAACGAATGGATTGTATTCAATGTGCCTATCTGCGAAGCCTTTGCGGATCATGCAGATTGCGCCACGTTTTCGATTCCTGTGACGGGAGGTGCATACTGCTCGATTTGGTCGCAGGCATCCATGACGGTGGTGACAATCCCGTTGGCGCCGGCCTCGCGGAGGAGAGCGGTGTTTTCCTGCGAGTCTTTCGGGAATCCCCAGAGGCCGGTGATGATTTTCAGATCGGGAAATTGCCTGCGGAGTTTCATGCAGACGTAGCGGGCGTGTGTTGCGGAGGTGGGCAAGACGGCGGAGATGCAGACGAGGTCCGGCCGCGTATTGCGAACCCATCCGGCGAGTTCTCCGGACAACATTCTCGATGAGGCCATGGTCGTGGTGAGGCCGCGGGTGCGGAGAAGCTGAAGGAGCATCTCTCCCGCGATTTCATCCCGGTGGGCGCGGGCGGGAATGCAGGCGACGTGGAACCCGCGCTCGGGAGGGAGTTCCTCGCGGCGCGATTCCAAGTCATCGAGAATTTCGGTGAGGCCTTGCTCGACGTATTGGAGTTGATCGGTTTCAAGATGGCCGAGGCGATGGTCAGTTTCCGCCGCGGTGATGACGGGGATGAGGACGGTATCGAACAGGGCGGCGGGGGAGTTGCCTTTGAGGAATTGGTCCACCAACTCCATTTCATCATTCTCGCCGCTGCGGTGGAGGCGGTGATAGCAATCCTGGGCGGGTGTGAGCGGCTCGTCATCGCTGAGCATGATGCTTAGGAACGAGAGCTTCGGGATGTGGCGCCCCATGACGACCATGCAAACCGTCAGAGGAGTTGCCAGCACGAGGCCCACCGGGCCCCATAGCGAGGTCCAGACCAGGGCGGCAACGATCAGGGCCACGGGTGAGACGCCGGTGCTCGAGCCGTAGAGCCACGGTTCCATGATGTTGTTGCTGAGCAATTCCAACACGACAAAGAGCCCGATGACGAGAAGGGGCGTGGTCCAACCGGGTGAGACGGCCAGCGAGATGATGACTGGAAAGGCGGCGGCGATCCAAGGCCCGACGTAAGGAATGAAACGGAGGACCGTGGCGAGCGTGCCCCACAGGATCGCGTTCGGGACACCGAGAAAGTAGAGGCCGATCGCCACGGGAATGCCGTAGGTGACATTCACCACCAGTTGCATTCTCAGGTAGCGTGAAACCCGGGACGCCGCATCATCCATGGCCAGCGAGGTAGCGCTGATGCGGCCCTGGCCTGCCAGGCGGATAAAACGGTTCCGTAGATCTTCCCGCTGGAGGAGCATGAAGATCAGCAGGAGCAACACCAGCGAGGCGGTGCCCAAGGGGCCAAGGATGGGAGCGAGGACCCCTTGCGCGAACTCCATGCCACCTTGGCCTGAGTTAACCACTTTCACGGGAGTGACCTTGTCTCCCCCCTGTTTCGCGGACTCCGTTTTCAGAAGGCTATCATTGCCATTTCCAGGCAGATCTTTCTTCAGTTCGTCCACCGTGCGGGAAAACCTGGAGAAGGGACCATCCTCGGGGAGCGAGACGGAGCGCATCTTCGCGCGGATGTTTTCCTTGTAGTCGGGCAGGCTGTTGGCGAGGTCAACCGCCTGCCGGGTGAGAACCCAACCGGCCGCTCCGGTGGCGGTTACCAACATGATCACCACCAGCAGCACCGCGCCGATCCGCCCGAGCCAGCGCTGCAAGCGGGTGACCAACGGAGCCAGCATGAAGGTCAAAAGGGCAGCCAAGGCGAAGGGGACAAGCAGGTCGCGCCCGAACCAGAGTACTGCGACGACAAAAGTGGCGATGAGTACGTTCGCGATGGTTGCCAGCGACTCCGCGGACGAGGCTTTCTTGATGGGGAGGGGCATGGTGATGGCTTTCCGGGCTTCAGCCCGCATACTCCAGTTTTTCGAGGCAGGCGATGTGCTCGATCACCTTGGGGAGAAGTTCATCGCGGATCACACGCTTGCAGGGCTCCATGACCTCGGGGTCGAGGAGGGCTTCCTGATATTCCTTCCGGCCGAATTCCTCGCCTTTTTGCAGGGATTCCCGGGCCGAGTTTTTGCCCAACAGGTTGGCGGTTCCTTGCACAGCGGAGACGAATAGACCCCAGGCGCCGGAATCCCCGTCCGGCTCACCACCCATTTCGCGGACATTTTCCGAGAGCAGACTGACCGCCCGGGTGTGCTCGGCGCGGATGCGGCGCAGCTCCGCCACGGCGGGGGAAGCTTCGCGGGAGTGGGTCGCAAGAACCTGGGCATAGGTGTCCACCGCTGCCATCTCTCCGCGGAGGAGGCTGTTGCAGACGCTGATGCAGTGTTCGGTGATTTCGGGATCGTTGAGGGAGTACATGGTTTTCCGGGTGTTGTTGGAAAACTCCTCGCAGGTGGAGTGCCGATGCTTCCAATATGGTCAAACTATTGAGCGAAAGTGAATTGTGTGATTTCTCAAGCGTCCGAAAATGATAGGAGTGTTGCATTTTGCAATACGCCGTTTCGATTTTGCCGATCCCCCCAAGGATTCTCCCGGCGGAGATTGCAAAATTCTTCTATTTCGCGGGTTTGGGTATGAAATTCCGGCCCCCCGGACGTTGTATACCAACCGACCCGAAGTTCCCCCTCTCTGATGAAAATTCTTTTCCCTCTCGTTTTACTGGCCGCCTCGCCGTTCTCCGCATCCGCCGCGGTCATCGGCTATTGGAATTTCAACAGCGGTTTTTCCGTAACGGACAAAACGGTGCAAATCGTCCACAACGCCAGCGTGGGAGCCGGCACCCTCTATCAGCAAAGGGCAGACACCGACGGCAATGGCAAGGGCGGCGTTGCCTTCCTGGATGCCGGCGAAGGACTCGACGTGGTGGCGGGAAGCGCGATGGCGTGGGACGACGTGGCGAAGACGGGCGAGAACGACGCCGAGTTTTTCATCACTTTCTCAACGCTGGGGTATAACAACATCGTCCTTTCCTTCGACCTGATGGGGAATGCCAACGGGGGGATCTCCACGTATGACGTGAAGTATTCCTTCAATCCGCTGATGGACGTGGTGAATCCGACGGATGTGGTCGGCACGGTGAAGGATTTCCAGGGCGGGGTTTCCACGGCGCTTCTGGATGACCAGTCGGCGGGAACAAACACGACGTTTACCCGCATCACCCTGAACTTCGCAGGCCTCGGGGCGTCGGCGATCGCGGACAAGAATTTCGTCGCGGTCCGGTTTGATGATTGGGAATCCAATGACGCGATGAGGATCGACAATCTCCTGATCACCGGGACTTTGGTGCCTGAACCCGGGACTGCTTTCCTGGCTGGCTTCAGTGTTTTGGCCTTGCTGCGTCGCCGGCGCTGAAGCGGCGTCTTTTGGCACCTTTTTGGCTCCAGGAGGGTGTCCGGAAATTTTTTCCGGCGGACTGTCCCATTTGCGCGCGGTCGTTCGTCGTGCTAGTGAGGGGATTCGCGGAGTCCCCGTTGAATTCCTCAAAAACCACCAACGAACACCATCGCCATGAGTACGCAAGCCCCTGAGAAACAGTCTGCCGACAATGCCAAGGTCGATCCCGTGCCGAACGGGATGCACACCGTGACGCCGCACATCGTCTGCGCCGGTGCGGCCGACGCGATCGAGTTTTACAAAAAAGCCTTCGGCGCGGAGGAAGGTTGCCGTCTCGCGATGCCGGACGGGAAAATCATGCACGCGGCCGTGAAGATCGGCGATTCGCTGGTCATGTTGCATGACGAAATGCCGGAACACGGTGCCTTGGGACCGAAGGCCCGGGGCGGCACTTCAGTGACGATTCATCTGCAGGTCAACGATGCGGACGCACTTTTCGAGCGTGCGACCAAGGCGGGAGCCAAAGTGAAGATGCCGATTGCCGACATGTTCTGGGGGGATCGCTACGGTCTTGTGGAAGATCCCTTCGGCCACCAGTGGGCCATCGCGACGCATGTCCGCGATGTGAGCATGGAGGAGCTCGCCGACTTCGCGAAGAACGGCTGCCCGGGCGAGTGAGGCACTCCAACCCAACCGGCCACGAACATGAAAAACCTCAGCAAGATCACGCCTTGCCTCTGGTTCGACAAGGAGGCGGAGGAAGCAGCAAGGTTCTACACCGGGATTTTCAAGAACTCTAAAATCACGGAGACCAGCTACTACGGAAACGAGGGTGAGGAAATCCACGGCGGCAAGCCGGGATCGGTCCTGACCGTCGCGTTTGAATTGGACGGACAGAGCTTCACCGCTTTGAACGGTGGACCCTTGTTCAAATTCAGCGAGGCGATCTCTTTCCAAGTCGATTGCGCGACGCAAGAGGAAGTCGATTATTTCTGGGAGAGGCTTTCCGAAGGCGGCGATGCCGAGTGCCAGCAGTGCGGATGGACGAAGGACAAGTTCGGCGTCTCCTGGCAAATTGTTCCGACCATTCTGTCGGAGCTCCTGATGGATCCGGACCGGGAAAAGGCCGACCGTGCGATGGGATCGATGATGAAAATGAAGAAACTCGACATCGAGGCGCTGAAACAGGCCCATGCCGGTTAGAGAGGAACACACCACCATGCAAACCACTGAAAAAAGCAAGGGACTGCCAAAAGTCGTCTCGCGGGAGGAATGGCAGAAGGAACGCGATAAACTGATGGTCAAGGAAAAGGCCGAAACCAAGGCCCGTGACGCCTTGGCCGCGGAGCGCCGCCGCCTGCCGATGGTCCTGATTGAGAAGGATTATGTCTTCGACGGGCCGGATGGGCCGGTGCGACTCGTCGATCTCTTCGACGGGCGCGATCAACTCGCGCTCTATCACTTCATGTTCGCGCCGAACGTCAACGGCTGGCCGGACGCGGGTTGTCCGGGTTGTTCGATGTTCATCGACAACATGGGGCTGCCCGCGCACCTGCTGGCGCGTGACGTGAGCTTCGTCGCGGTCTCGCTGGCTCCGCTGGAGAACATCGGGCCCTACAAAAAGCGAATGGGATGGGAGTTCCCCTGGGTTTCCTCTGTGGGAACGAGTTTCAACCGGGACTTCGGTATCACGACGGACGAGGAAGAACAACACGGGCTGAGTATCTTCCTGCGCGATGGGGATAAGGTCTACCACACCTATTTCACCAGCCGGCGCGGACTTGAAACCGTCGCTTCCAACTGGGGGTTCCTGGATCTGACTCCGTTCGGACGGCAGGAACTGTGGGAAGATAGCCCGGAGGGTCGCCCGCAATCCGAGCCCTACCAATGGTGGGCGCGCCACGACGAATATTGATTCAACCGCTTGCCTGCATGACCCTGCCGGAAATCGTCCGCATCTGCTTCTCCTGTTATGAAACGGGAGACCGCGAGAGCTTGGAGAAGCTGATCGCGGGGGATTTCCGGTTCAACAGCCCGCTGGACGACTCGATCGACCGCGCGACGTATTTTGAGCGCTGCTGGCCGAACCACGAACATTCAAAGAAGTTCACGATTCTGAAGCTGATCGAGCGGGGGGACGAGGCGTTCGTTACCTATGAGTGTGAGCGGACGGACGGCACGAAGTTCCGCAACACGGAATTCTTCCATTCCAGCGATGGCAAGCTGCGGCAAGTGGATGTGTTTTTCGGGCCCGACGGGAGGGATTGATTTTTGCGTTCCCTCCCGGACCGGATTGACATCAAGTGGTGTCCTCAAGGAATGGATATCACACGTTCGCTGCTGCTCTGCCTGGTAATGGGCTTTTCCGCCGTCTTGGCAGAGCCGCCGCCGGGCATTGTGATCGACCACTCTCCGCCATCTTCACGGCGGTTCATCGGTTCTCCCTCGATCTGCATCTTGCCGGACGGGGATTACCTTGCTTGCCATGATTGGTTCGGGCCGGGAACGAAGGAACACGAACGTGGGGAGGGGAGTGTCTTCCGCTCGAGCGACAAGGGTTCGACCTGGCGACACCTGTGCGACATCGGGGGTTTTTTCTGGCAGGGACTTTTCACACATCAGGGCGCGGTTTACGCCATGGGAACGGACAAGCACCATGGCCGCCTGGTAATCCGCATGTCGAAGGATGGCGGGGAAACCTGGACGGAGCCTTTGGATGCCAAAAGCGGCATCATCGGGGAAGGGGCGTGGCATACCGCTCCGGTCCCTGTGATTGAAAGCAATGGGAGGCTTTGGCGGGGTGTGGAAGACGCGATGAACGGCAACAAGTGGGGCGAGCGTTACCGGGCGCGAATGGCATCGGTGCCGGTGGATGCCGATCCGCTGGACTCCGCGAACTGGACTATTAGCAATCCCCTGGCTCGCGATCCCGCTTGGCTGGAAGGTTCGTT
>CAXTTX010000052.1:15356-17777 GCA_964247045.1 uncultured Verrucomicrobiales bacterium
CGCGTGGCTCGAGGGCAACGCCGTGGCCGCGCCCGGTGGAGACATTGTCGATGTCTTGCGCGTCGATTTGCCGGGGGGAGCCGAGAAGTCCGCGGTGGTCCGGATCTCCGGCAACGGGAAGACCGCTTCATTTGACCCGTCGGCGGACATCACGGACATGCCGGGTGGAGCGAAAAAATTCACGATCCGTAAGGATCCCGCCGGCCCCGGTTATTGGTCCCTTGCCTCAGTGGTGCCGGAGGGCGCGATGGTTCCCGGAAAAGCGCCGGCAGGCATCCGGAACACGCTGGCACTGATGTTCTCGCCGGATCTCCGGAACTGGAAGATCCGCAAAGTCCTGCTCCATCATCCGGATGAGAAGAAACACGGCTTCCAATATGTGGACTGGCAATTCGACGGAGAGGATCTCATTGCCGTTTGCCGTACCGCCTGGGATGACGAGGAGGGGGGCGCGGCTAACAACCATGACGCGAACTTCATGACCTTCCACCGCTGGCAGAAGTTCAGGACTCTCCGGCGATAGATAGGCGCGACGCGGGTTCAGCCGTTGAGCTTGGCAAGGGATGCAGGCAGGAAGACGCCATCCTTGCGGATCAGCTTGCCGTCGAAGTAGACCTCACCGCCGCCCCAGTCCTTGCGCTGGATGTTGACCATGTCCCAGTGGACCTGCGAGCGGTTGCCGTTGTTGGCGTCCTCGTAGGATTCGCCGGGGGTGAAATGGAAGGAGCCGGCGATCTTCTCGTCGAAGAGGATGTCGCGCATAGGCTCGCGGATGTGGGGATTGAAGCCCAGCGCGAACTCGCCGATGTAGCGGGCGCCCTCATCGCTATCGAGGATCTTGTTGAGCTGCTTGGTCTTCGCGCCGGCCTCCGCCTTGACGATCTTGCCTTGGGAAAACTCCAGCCGGATCGAGTCGAAGGGGATGCCCTGATAGATCGTCGGCGCGTTGTAGGTGATGTGGCCTTCCACCGAGTCGCGCACCGGGGCGGTAAAGACCTCTCCGTCCGGGATGTTGTAGTTGCCGCCACAGACGATCGAGTTGATTCCCTTGATGGAAAAGCGTAGGTCGGTGCCCGGTCCCTTGATGTCCACGCGGTCGGTGCGGTCCATCAGTTTCTTGAGCGCGTTCATCGCCGGTCCGAGCGCCTTGTAATCGAGCAGGCAGACCTTGAAGTAGAAATCCTCGAAAGCCTCGGTACTCATGCCTGCCTGTTGGGCCATGGAGGAACTCGGCCAGCGCAGCACGCACCAGCGGGTTTTCTTGACGCGGTGTTCGAGCACGGGGCGCATGTATTTCATGGCCAGACGCATGCGGTCGGCCGGGACGTCGGAGTTCTCGGCGATGTTGTGGCCGCCGCGGATGGCGATGTAGGCGTCCATGTCCTTCATCTCCGCGAGCAGGTGCTTCGCGAGGACGGAATACTGGGTGTCTTCCGCGCCCTTGAGCATCTCACGGGTGATGCGGTTCTGGTGAATCCGGACGAAAGGCAGCGCTCCCTTGGCGCGGGCCTCGCGGATCAGGGCCAGGCCGATGGAATCCGGCACGTCGTGGAGGTCGATCAGTACTTTTTCGCCCTTTTTCAAGGAGGTGGAATAACGGACCAACTGGCGGGCGAGGGCGTCGATTCGGGCGTCGTGCATGGGCCGTGGATAGCGGCGGAATTGGCGTTTTCCAAGCGCCAACTCCCGGGGAAAGCCAACTTGTGGGAGGAGAATCCCTTTTTGGCACAGGATGGTAAGGATGGACTTGGCAGAGGTTTCCCGTGGGTTTAAATCACGGGCATGGTGCTAGGCATTCTCGGTTCCGGTTCGGGCTCCAATTTTCAGGCGATTCTCGATGCGATCGCGGAAGGAACGCTCGACGCGCGGGTGGGCCTCGTCCTTTCGGACAACCCGGATGCCTTCCTCCTCAAGCGTGCCGAAAAGCACGGCATTCCCACCGGGGTGATCGACTGCGGCGATTATAAGACCCGCTTCCCGGAGGAGGTGCAGGCGGAGACCGCGCTGCGTCTGAAAATGGCGGGTGTACAACTGGTATGCCTGGCCGGTTTCCTGCGTATCGTGAAGCGGCCGCTCCTAGATGCCTTTCCAAACCGCATCCTGAATATTCATCCGTCCTTGTTGCCAGCTTATCCGGGACTGGAGTCCTGGAAGCAGGCGCTGCAGGCAGGGGAAAAGGAAGCGGGCTGCACCGTCCATTTCGTGGACGATGGAATGGATACGGGTCCGATCATTCTACAGGAGAGCGTGCCGATTCTCTCCGACGATACCCCGGAGGTGCTGCACGCGCGGATTCAGGGGATCGAGCACCGGCTGTATCCGGCGGCGATCAAGAAGGTCGGCCGGGCGGTGTTGTAGAACTCTTGGTTCGTAGCAAAGAACCCGGGGTGCCTGGTGTGGGAACGGGAGTAACTTTCCGGT
>CAXTTX010000053.1:0-6086 GCA_964247045.1 uncultured Verrucomicrobiales bacterium
CCGAAAAAGCCGGCTCCAAGACCTGGGGAAATGAATTCCCCCGCATCGCCGCGTGGATCCGCCTCAAGGACCTCGCCACCGGGAGATGGTTCTACGTTTTCAACACCCACTGGGACCACCGCAACCAACCCTCCCGCGAACGGGCGGCCTTGCTCATCGCCTCCCGCATCGACGCGCGGAAACACCCGCGCGACCCGCTGGTGCTGATCGGTGATTTCAACTCGGTGGAAACCAACCCCGGCCTGCTCTATCTAACGGGCAAGCCGGTGGATATCGCCGGTGCCCGCAAAATCTGGCCGAACGGCTTGCTCGATACCTTCAATCAGCTGCATGCCGGGGAAAAGAACCGCCGGACTTTGCATCTCTGGCGGAATTCGCGGGAGGGAATGCTGAAGGTGGACCACATCCTCGCCAGCAAGGGTGCGAAGGTCGGGCGCGCGGAAATCATCTCCCTCGACCAGCCGATGATCTCGGATCACTTTCCGGTGGAATCGCGGGTGATTTTTCCGTTGGAATGAGGGGTGTTAGGAGCAGCGCAGCAGGCGTAAGGAGCAACGACATTTTTGTCGTTGGCAGGGGGCGGCGGGATGTGATGTCGCTCGTAACTTCGGGCCATCGACTTTTCAAATCTTCCCCGACGGCGACACCGCAATGCGGAGGACAGAAATGTCCTCCCTCCTTACCAAGAGAGTCGTCCGCGGACGTGCGCGGTGATCGCCTCCTGCCATGGCCGCGGGGTCTCCCCGAGAAACCCGGCGAGGCGTTCCGTGTCCATCGCCGTGAAACGGGGGCGCTCGGCGCGGAAGGCGGAGATGTCTTCCAAGGCCAGCGGTTCGATTTCGGGCAAGGTGGCGAGGGCGCCGGCGGCGAGCATTTCCCGCACGACCTGTTGCCCCATGCCATGCCAGGATACCGGCTGCCCGGAATTGCACGCGTGCACGATCCCCGTGGCGTGCTTGGAAACGAGCACCTCCGTCCATGCGGCGAGGTCCGCGGTGAATCCGGGGAGCGACAGCTTGTCAGCGATCGCGGCCAGCGGTTTCCCGACCAGCGCGCTGTCGAAAATCTGGTCCACGAAGGAGGGTTTCTCCGGCCCGAAGACCCATGAAACCCGGATCACGCAGTTGCCCGGCCAGGCCAGCACCGCTTCCTCGCCGGCCAGCTTGCTGCGGCCGTAGGCACTGAGGGGAGACGGGACGTCGTCCTCTTTTTTCAGGCCTGGCTCCCTGCCATCGAAAACATAGTCGGTGCTGAATTGAAAGACCGGCACGCCACGGGTTTCCGCCCATGCGGCGATTTCGCCGGGGGCCTCCGCGTTCACCCGCATCGCCAGCACGGGATCATCCTCGCAGGTTTCCAGGGAAGTGAGGCCACCGGGATTGAGGAAAACGTCGCATTCCAACCTGTCGAGCGCGCGGGCGAGCGATTCCGGATCCGCCAGATCGCAGACCCGGCGGGGTAGGGAAATGACCTCGTGGTGCGGGGCGAAATGCCGTGCCAGTGCGGCACCCAGGCGGCCGGTCGTGCCTGTGACCGCCACGCGCATGGCCTCAGAGCAAGCCTTGCCCGCGCAGTTCTTCTTCCACCTCGTCGTAAGGAGGCGGCACCATTCCGGCGTCGCGAATCCTTTGGATCTTCCGGCGCACGCCGAATTTGCTGCGGGGACCTGTCACCAGGCCGGTCACGCCGCCGACAAGGAAAGGCAACAGAGCAGCCACGCCGAGCGCTCCCAAGCCGATTCCCAAGCCCTTCCGCGCCTGGCGGTGCATCAGATCGCCGAGCAGAAGTCCCGCCGCCGCGCCCAGGAGGGCCGGTGCGGTGAGGGCGCTGGTTTCAAACCATGCCGGGTTGGTCGTTACGGGTGTTTCGTCTGCTGGCATGAGGGAGAATTATGCTTTTCAGCGCCTAACGACAACCTCTGAAAATGAAAATCTTGCGGATTCCCCCTTTTCCCCCGGGGGCATTTCGGCAAGTCTCCCGGCCTGATGCCTGCCTTGGAAAACACCTATGCCCTGATTCTTGCCGGTGGGTCCGGAACCCGCTTCTGGCCCCTTAGCCGCAATGCGAAACCCAAGCAATTGCTCGACCTCTTCGGCACGGGCACCCTCCTGGAGCAGACGATCCAGCGTCTCGACGGTTTGGTGCCGCTGGAAAACATCCTCATCCTCACCAATGCCCAGCAGGTGGACGCGGTGCGGGAGATCGCCTCCATGTTGCCCGCGGAAAACATCTTTGCCGAACCGGCCAAGCGCGACACCGCGCCCGCCGTCGCCCTCGGCATCGGCCTCGTCGCCGCCCGCAATCCGGACGCCGTCATGATGGTGCTTCCTTCCGACCAACTCATCCAGGACACGGCGGCCTACCATTCCGTGATGCGGGATGCCCTGGCCTCCGCCGAGAAATCCGACGGTCTCGTGACCATCGGCATCCGCCCGACCTGGGCCTGCCCTTCGTATGGCTACATCGAACGCGGCGATGGCGCGAATATCCCCGGCCTCGTTTGCAAGCACCCCCCCGTGGAGGTCACCCGCTTCCGCGAAAAACCGGATGCGGGACTCGCCGAACAGTTCCTCGCCCAAGGGAACTTCTCGTGGAATGCCGGCATGTTCGTCTGGTCCCTGCCCGTGGTGATCGACCAACTCGCGAAACACGCGCCCCAGCTCGCCACCTTCATCGGCGAGCTGAAGGACTCGAAGGACATCATCGCCACCGTCGCGGAAAAGTTCCCGAAGCTCACGCCCATCTCGATTGACTATGGCTTGATGGAAAATGCGGACCGCGTGCTCAACATCGAGGCGACTTTCGATTGGGATGACGTCGGCTCGTGGATTTCCATCGCCAAATATCTCGATGTTTCCGGCAATGAGAACCGTTCGAATGAGGCGATCACGGAAGCCGATTCGGCAAACAACATCATCTTCAACGCCCGTCCCGGCACCCGCATCGCCTTGTTAGGAGTGGATGACCTCATCGTCGTGCAAACCGGCGACGCCCTCCTTATCGCGAACCGCCACCAGGCGGACGCGATCAAGAAGCTCTCCGACCTCCTGCCGCAGGAACTGCTGTAACCAACTGGGCGAATCCATTCCGATGAACGCGACGGCTCAAAAAACCAACAATGCCGCCTTCCGTCCCGGCACCTCTGCCCGCGCGCAAGCGCCTTGGACTGCGGCAGCCCTGCTGCCGCTTTTTGCAAGCAGCCTTGCTGCGGTTTTGGGCGGATGGCAATCCATCACCTTTGAGACCGCCCGGCCCATTCTTCCTCGTCCCGGCAAGTTTGTCTCCAATGGTGAAACCAACTTTGCAATCACCTCTCCCGGGCTCGCAGCAGGGCTGCGAAGCCAAAGCGGCAGCAGGGCTGCCGCAGTCCAAGGGCTTCGCCATTACATCCGCGCAGAGATGTTCCAGGGGACAAGCGCGCGCAAACTTTACGCGGGTTCGCGCGGGGGATTTACAGCCGAATGTGGATTATCGATAGGAACTTTTGATCGCGGGATGGCAAGGCGTGCCCTATGCCGGAGGGAATGAGCGGAGAGTCGAACCCGGATGCAGGCAGGCGTTTCATCATGAACCGCGACGTGGTCCGTGAGACCAACGATTGGACCTACAATGACTGGCTCTGCCGGCCGGGCATGACAGTTGCCCGCGAGCTGCTGATGGTGAAGGCAACCATGGAACCGGGATGCTGCCATCCTTTCCACAAGCATCCCCACCGCGAGGAGATCATCCATGTGGTGGAAGGCAGGGCGGAGCAGTGGGTCGGGAACGAATACCGGGTGCTGGGGCCGGGTGAAATCGCGATCATTCCGCCGGGTGTGCCGCACGGTACCTTCAATCCTTTTCCGGGGACGCTGGTTTTTCATGCGATCCTCTCGCCCGCCCTGCTCGATGATGAGAAGGCCGCGGTGGCCGACCCCCATGACGTTTCGAAGGAGGAGCCGTGGGCATCGATCCGGGAGGGCATGGTCCCCTGCCGCATCATGAAAGACGGATAAAGTTGCCGCGCCGGAGATGGGGATTGCGGATGGCGCGCGGAGTTCCGAATATGGATGGAACAACCATTTCATGTCCCGCGCCGAGATATTCTCCAAGATCCGTGCCGCCATCGCCAAGGTGGAGAAGAAGGCCGCTTGCCCGGATTATGATCCCGCGCTGGCGCATTCGCCGCCACGACTGGAAGGAGATGACCTGTGGGAAGTGTTCTCGAGGAATTTGAAAGCCGTGAATGGGAAGCCGATGGCGTCGGTTCAGGAGCTTGCGGAATTCCTGAAGCAAACGGGCCAGTTGCGGGGCTATTGCGACCCCGGCCTCCATGATGAGGTCGGCAGGAAACTGGAAGAAGCCGGTCTGCGGGTGGAAACGAGCTACGACCGGGAACGCTTCGAGGACTATCAGTTCGGAGTTACCCGGGCGAGCGGCGCGATCGCGGAATCGGGCACGGTGATTCTGGATGACCTTCGCACGACGCACCGGCTGGCGGCGCTGACGCCGTGGGTCCATGTCGCGGTTTTCCTGCGGGGGGAGATCCACCGGACCATTCCGGATGCCATCGCTGCCTTCGGGGAGAGCCCGAACATCATCTGGGCAACGGGTCCCTCGAAGACGGCGGACGTGGAAGGAATCCTCATCGAAGGCGTCCACGGGCCCGGGGAGCAGATCGCGCTGATGCTTTGAAATGGTCCTGCCAAACCACCCTACGCGATCACGTAAGGAGAGAAAAGTTGGCGAAACAGTGCCGAATTGATAATTAAGGAACGTTGATCTCTTCGTTCCTGCCCTCCAAAATGCTGATCCTGCTGGGTATTTCCTGCCTGGCTTGGATCGGATTGCTGACGGCTGGAATCACTTGGTTCTTCCACGGTTCGATTCCGGTCGGCTGGCTGGTCGCCGGGGGGCTTTTCGCGGCGCTGACGATCTGGTTCGTGGTGATGCTGCGTGAACTGCTGCGTTCCGTGGAACTTCCGGACTATTTCGCCGGGAACGGACGCTCGACTCCGGGCGAACGGAGGATCGCAGGAATCCGCCGCCGCGCGGTGATGGCAAGAATCTCCGCGGGTGAGCAACCGAGTGCCATCCGGATCGCGCCCCGCCCTGACCGGTTGGTGGAGACGCGGACGAATTACGTGGTCAAGGAGCGAAGCCGCACCCCGCGTTGATTTTCCCCCGGCGAAGAGATCCCGCGAGGAAGCGCGCAAAAATGCGTTGCGATTCGGGTGCGGGTGGTTTTGTCTCTCCGGGCTGTCAGGGGCCGTGGATTTCCGGCAAGCGAACCCCGCCAGGCCTTGATCGGAGCAACGGTAGTTTGTCCGTATCTGCCGCGGATTCCCTGGCAGCACTTTTTTTCCGAAGAGACGGGAGTCGCCGCAGGAACGGGAACGGGCATTTGGTTGTTAGTTGCCGCATGGCACGCCCCGGCGGGCCCCTTTTGATTACCGAAGCATCTGCTGCCCCGTGGGCCAACAAGCGGGTCCCGGGAGACCCGCGACGGCAAATTTCCCCATCGTATTTTCCCATCGCAAAGGGCGCGGGCAAAGCTAGAGTCACCGCAACGTGGAAAGCCCCGCTTCAAACCCGCCGGCCAAGGTAAGTCCGGCCAAGGAAGGCCAGTCGCTGAAGACAACGCGGCGGCAGTTCCTGATGATCACGAAGGCGTTCTTCGCCTCCGAGCGGCGGCGGAAAGCGCGGGTCTATCTGATCTGCCTGCTGGTGCTGGCACTGGCCGTGGGATTCGTGCAGGACCGGATGAGTTTCGCCGGGCGGGATTTCATGACGGCGATCGTCCGGAAGGACATGACGGCGTACGTGCCCACGCTACTGTGGTATCTGGCGACCTTCGTACTGGCGATACCCGTCGGGGTTTACTACCGGTGGGTGGAAGAGCGTCTCGCGCTGTTATGGCGGGAGTGGATGGCGCAGCACCTGGTGAAGCGCTATTTCAACAACCGCGCCTATTTCCGCCTGCGGGGAACGGAAAGCGTGGACAACCCGGACCAGCGGATCAGTGAAGACGTGCGGAATTTCACGACGAGTTCGCTGTCCTTCCTGCTGATCGCGCTGAATTCACTGATCACCCTGGTGGTCTTCAT
>CAXTTX010000053.1:6096-14002 GCA_964247045.1 uncultured Verrucomicrobiales bacterium
CCGCGTGCTGTGGAGCATCTCCGGCACGCTGGTGACGGTGATGGCGCTCTACGCCATTGGCGGCACCATCGTCAGCGTCTTCATCGGACGGAAGCTGGTGGGACTGCATTACAAGCAGTACCAGAAGGAGGCGGATTTCCGCTATGGCCTGGTGAGGGTGCGGGACAACGCGGAATCCATCGCCTTCTACCGGGGGGAAAAGCGCGAGCACCTGGATCTTTACAACCGGTTGACGGCGGCGGTCTCCAACATGCGTTCGATCATCATTTTCAACCGGCGGCTGGCGTTTTTCACGAACAGCTACAACTACCTGGCACTGGTGATCCCGGTGGTCATCGTGGCACCGCTCTACATGCGGGGGGAGATCGAGTTCGGCGTGGTCACTCAAACGGCGGGAGCATTCAGCCAGGTGCTGGCGGCGGCCTCGCTGATCATCACGCAGTTCGGCGGGCTCAGCGCCTATCTGGCGGGCGTCCAGCGTCTGGGCAACCTGTGGGACCAGCTCGATGAACACGACGCCGAGGAAATGCGGATCGCGTATGAATCGGAAAACGTGCCGGACGAGCACAGCCGGGTGGTGAAATTGACCGACCTGGACATCTGTTCACCGAGAGACAACCGGACCCTGGTGAAGGACTTGTCCTTCGAGGTGAAACCGCGGCACAGCCTGCTCATCATGGGACCCAGTGGCTCCGGCAAGAGTTCCATTCTCCGGACCATCGCGGGATTGTGGCCGGCCTGTGGCGGCTCCATGCAACGTCCGGCATTCGACCAGGTGATGTTCATCCCCCAGCGGCCCTACATGGTGGAAGGCACCCTGCGGGAGCAACTGCTCTATCCTTACCCCGAAAAGGGAGCCACCGACGACCACATCCGTGACGTGGTTGCCGCCGCGAATCTATCCGACGTGTTCGACCGGGTGGATGACGATCTCAACCGGGTGGTGGATTGGAACAACGTGCTGTCCATCGGCGAGCAACAGCGGGTGGCGTTCGCACGGTTGTTCCTGCGGAAGCCGAAGTTCGCGTTCCTGGATGAGGCGACAAGCGCGCTCGACGAACAAAACCAGGCGGAACTCTATCAGCGGCTGAAGGAATCCGGCATCGGTTATATCAGTGTGGGTCACCGTACGGCGCTGGTGGCTTTCCACGAGCGCGTGTTGCAATTGGACCGCACGGGCGGGTGGAAGGTTTTGCCGGCGGAGGAGGTGCTGAATTCCGGCAGCCCGGTGGTCAGGCGGGGCTAACAGAGGATTTCACCTGGCGGCCGGGAAGGCGGCGTAGACCGTGATGGAGGAGGCTGCAACCGGCAGCTCCAGCGGGCCATCGGCGGGATAATAGGCGGCGGTCGGGGCCTTGGATGTGGAGGAGAAGACGGGGCGCAGTACCTTGCCGGCGGTCTTGAGGGGGGCGGGCAGCCGCATCTTGTTCGTCCCATCCGAAGTGATCCGGTCCGCCGCGGAGGCATTGACCACCACGATCGCGAAGGTTTCCCCGTCTTCCGAGGCGCGGCCGAAAGCGAAGACCCCGTCATCCGCAGGACCCGCGCCACTGTCCACCCACAGGGGAATCACGGAGCCGGTGCGGAGAACGGGCATTTTTGCCCGCAGGGCGGCCAGCTTGGAAATGCCGGTGAAGGCCGGGGACTCCTTCACATCCTTGAGCGTGGGGCCGCCATCGTGGCGGAAGAACATCATCCGCCCGGTTTCGCCGTCGTTGCCGATCTTGCCTTCGGAGTCGAGCAGGTCCCATTCGGTGCCGTAATAGAGGCAGGGAATGCCCGGAAGTGTCATGACGAGGCCTTGCGCGAGACGGTTGCGTCCCGCGGTCACGCCATCGACGCGGAAGCGATTGAGGCCATCGTGGTTTTCAATGAAGGTGATGATCTTCTGGCGCGCATTCAGGCCATCCGGACCGGGAGTGGGATTGTAGAAGGGTCGTCCGCTGGAATCCGTGCCCGCGCGGGTTTGGAGGGATTTTTCCAAGGCCGCGGGCGAACCGAATTTATCACCGGGGTGGCGGAGATACTCGCGGGCATTGAAGCAGAAGTTGAAATCCAGCACGGAATCGAGTTCCGGCGCCCTGTTTGTTTTCCAGTCCGAGCGCCAGGTGTATTGGCCGAGTTTGGCCGGGTTCCCGTCATAGACCTCGCCGAACATCAGCTTTTCCGCGGCGGCGGGGCCCAGCCGCTTCCGCAGGCGTTCGGTGAAGGCGTCCCAGAACTCCTGGTGCACGTGCTTGATGGTATCGATCCGCAATCCATCCACCCCGACGGTGGTCATGTAGAAGTGATAGATCTCGACGAACTCATCGACGAGTTCGTCGAAGTGCGCGCCATCCGCCCCGGTCCAGAAATCCCGCAGCGAGAAGAAATCGCAATCCACCTCCTCGCCATCGGTCTTGCCGAGGCTGTCCGGCGAGAAGCCCTTCCTGCCATAGGACTCGAGCCGCGACAGGGTACCCTTCGTGGCAACCTTCACGCCTAACAAATCGCGCGGGCCATCCGGCCCGGTCCTGAGGGCGTTCCAGCGCGGTTCGTCCATCCACTTCGCGTTGTCGTGGAAACCGTCCTTCTTGAAGGGCTGGACCCACTCCTCCTTGGTATCCACGTCGAAACGGCCGTCGCCATTCGCATCGTAATAGAAAACGGGGCCGGCGTGATTCAAAACCACATCCTGAATGACCTTGAGGCCCTTCGAGTGGGCGAGGTTCACGAAATCCCGATAATGCTCCATGCGGCCTTCCGCGTCATCCGTGTAGGGCTTGCCGTCAAGGGACGCCTTGCTGGTGAGGTGCGGGTCGATGTCCAGCCAGTCCTGTGTCCAGTAGCCATGGTAGCCGCTTTTCCAGCCGATGGAATCGTAGCCGGAGCGCCAGACGTTCTTCACGACCGGTGTAAGCCAGATGGCTGACGCACCGAGGTCATTGAAATAGCCCGCCTGGATCGCCTTTTCCACGCCGCGGAGATCGCCGCCGAGGTATTTGGCGATGTCTTTCTGGGCGGGGTCCCAAAGCGCGGGGTCACAACCGGCCGGGGTATTGTTAGACGGATCACCGTCGCAAAAGCGGTCGGTCATCGCGAAATAAATCACATCGTCCGTCCAAGGCCGGGCTTGGACAGGAATGGCGGAAAGCAGGGCCAGAAGGAGGGTTTTGAGCAGCACGCGTTTCATATGTTCCGGGAACCGTGGCGGTTGCGGGTTTTCGAGAAACGCGCCCCGGCGGTGTTATTTTATGCAACTTAAGAAAGTCCTTTCAATCCCGCATCTCCCGGTGTTCCAAGGAGGGGACGATTGGCACGGAACGGGCTTGGGAAAAATCAATTTCCGCCGCACTTCTCCGCAAAAATGGATCATGACGATCCCGCCACATGGTTCGACTTCACCATCCGTGCCGAGGCCATCAGCCTGCCGCCCGATTCCAAGAAACAAACTCCCAATCCTCTTAACATGAAAAATCCCCATCTGTCATGTCCCCGAAAGAGGGACGGATTTTCCCTTGTCGAAATCCTCGTTGTCGTGGTGATCGTTGCCATTCTGGCCAGCGTGGCCCTCACCGTGGGCCCGAAAATGACCGCGCGGGCGAAAGCGACCGAAGCGCTGGAAAACATGCGGCAGATCGGCCCGTTCCTGACGAACTACGCGATCGATCATTCCAACAAGTTCCCGGCGATCAATGGTCCAGTCAAACTGCCGGATGGTACCGAGCGGGACATGCAATGGAACGAGGTTTGCCTGATGATGGCCTATCCCGACGTGGCTCCTTCCGAATTCAGCAAGCCGCAATGGTGGAAGACCAACACCAAGGTGTTCCTGAGAAACCCTCTGCTGAAGGAAGACGGCAGCGCAACCGGCTGGAAACCGCTGAATCCCGGCTACGGCATGAACGAGATGATCGCCGAGAATCTCGCGATCTCGATGGGAAATGCCGCCCCCTCGCAAGAAGAACTGTTGAAGATCGAACTGCCGATGACTTCGTTGGCAGAACCGGCCCGCACGCCGCTGCTGGCGCCGTCCGACAAGTATCACTTCCGCTACGATCCGGGCGAAATCAACCGTTTCAACAGCGGCAACCTCAAGGACCTGCTGAGCGAGGGCAAGTTTCCCATCATCTTCGTGGATAACCACGTCGAGCAAGTGACGCCCGGAGAATACGTGAGCCGGAAGCTCTACCTGGTGCCAATCACGCCGACCGAGTAAGGATTCTTCCGAGTAAGGATTCTTCAATCCAGGCCGATCACCCTGAGGAAGCGGACATAGGCAGCGTCCCAGCCTGCCGCATCCTCCGGAGCAAAGGTCCGGATCTCAAACGAGCGACGGATGAGTTCCCTGCCCGCCTGGAAGTCCGGGAGGTGCCCGGTTCCCACCATCTGGGTGAGAACATTGCCGCAGGAGGTGGCTTCCACCGGGCCTGCGGCGACCTCGATGCCCAGCGCGTTGGCGGTGGCTTGGCTGAGCAATTCGTTCTGAATGCCGCCGCCACCCGCGTGCAGGCGGGTGAACTCCATGCCGGTGAGTTTTTTCACCCTCTCGAAAACCACGCGGTATTTGAGCGCGAGGGACTCGGTGGCCACCCGGAGGATCTGGCCCTTGGTCTCAGGAACCATCTGCCCGGTGCGGGCGCACCAGTCGCGGATCTTGTCCGGCATGCCACCGGGACTCGCGAAGCAGGCGTCATCCGGATCGATGAAAGCGGTGAAGGAGTCCGCACCGGTGGCGAGAGCGGCCATTTCGGCATAGGAGAGTTTCTCGCCGTCCAAGTCCCACTGGCGCTTGCACTCCTGGATGAGCCAGAGACCGCCGATGTTCTTGAGGAAGCGGACCGTGTCATTCACTCCCAGTTCGTTGCAAAAGCCATAGCCGAGGGCCTCGGGAGTGGTGACGGGCTTGTCCGTCTCGACGCCCATGATCGACCAGGTGCCGGACGAGAGCCACAGGTTCCCAGTTCCCTGCATGGGGATTCCGGCGACGGCCGCGGCCGTGTCATGAGTGGCTGAGGAAACGACCGGGATGCCGGCGCGGCCAATGAAGGCGGCCACTTCATCCCGGATGGGACCGAGGACGGTGCCCGGAGCGATCACCTTGCCAAAGATCTTTTCCGGAAGGCCCAGGGCTCCGATGACGCTCCGCGCCCAGTCACCGGTATTCGCATCGAGAAGCTGCGAGGTGGAGGCGATGGTGCGCTCCACTGCCTGCACACCGGTCAGCCAGTAGGCGAGCAGGTCCGGAACAAACAGGAGGTTTTCCGCACAGGACAGCGCGGGGCTCTTCATCCGCGACGCGGCGAGCAAGTGGAGCGAGCTGTTGTAGAAGTTCGTCTTGATGCCGGTACTGGCGTAGATTTCCGCCTCTGGCAGGATGGCATGCATGGCCTCCGCCATCCCTTCGAAGCGCGGGTCCCGATATTGGTGGGGCAGGCCGAGCAACTCGCCATTCGCGTCGATGAGGCCGAAGTCGCAGCCCCAGGTATCGATACCGATGGAAACGATCGAGTCACCGTGGCGTTCCACCGCGCGGCGCAGGCCCTCGAGAATCTCCCGATAGAGGCCGATGGGGTTCCAGAACGCGCCGCCGGGGAGGTCGGTCCCCGGATTGTCGAAACGGTGGATTTCCTCGAGTTCGAGGGTCTGGAGGTCGGTTTTCGCGGCGATCACGCGCCCGCTTCCCGCACCGAGATCGACCGCGATGAATGTTTTGCCAGAGGTCATTTTGAAATGGGTTTGCACCCCATGCTTTTTCAGAGCCCCGCGGGATGCAATGCGGAATCCCCCGCCTCCCGAAATACCTAGGAGGAACGAGATTCCTTGCCACGGGAAGACGCTTGCTTTGGGCTGTTATCAAGCAAGCGCCATGACCGACACCCATGCCTCAATCAGGTTACGACTTTCCGTAATGATGTTCCTGCAATTCTTCGTCTGGGGGGCGTGGTTCGTGACCTTGGGGGCTTGTCTGGACGGAAATGGACTGAAATCAATCATCGGCGCGGCCTACGGGACGGCACCGATCGCCGCGATCATCGCGCCGCTGTTCCTCGGCCTAGTGGCGGACCGGCTTTTCCCGTCGGAGAAAGTGATGGGCGTGCTGCTGCTCATCGGCGGTGCGGCAATGCTGGCGGTACCCGGTTTCGCAGAGAAGGGTGACCCCGGCACGGTGAAGAATCTCCTGCTGGTCCACATGCTCTGCTACATGCCCACGCTGGGCCTCGGCAACTCGATCGCCTTCGCGAACATCAGCGACCAGAGCAAGTTTCCCGCGCTGCGCGTGTGGGGGACGATCGGGTGGATCGTCGCGGGCCTGATTGTCGGATTCCTCGGCTGGTCGAAGAGCACGGGTATTTTCACGCTGGCAGGTGGCTCGGCTCTGGCGCTCGGGGTTTTCTCCTTCTTCCTGCCAAGCACGCCACCACCTGCGAAGGGCCAACCTCTCAAGCTCGGTTCGATCTTCATGGTGGACGCCTTCCGGCTGCTGGGCAAACCCGCCTTCGGGGTATTCATCCTTTGCTCCACGCTGATCTGCATCCCGCTGGCGTATTACTATAGCACGGCCTCGATCTTCCTCTCGGACATGGGCTTTCACCAGCCGGCCTCCTCCATGAGCATCGGCCAGATGTCGGAGATCATCTTCATGCTGCTGATCCCGTTCTTTTTCCGGAAGCTGGGTGTGAAAATGATGATCCTGATCGGCATGCTCGCCTGGACGCTGCGCTACGTGATGTTCGCCTTCGGCGCGCCGGAACAAGCCGCCTGGATGCTTTTCATCGCGATCGCGCTGCACGGCATTAGCTATGACTTCTTCTTCGTCACCGGCTTTATTTATGCGGACAAGAAGGCGCCGGCCACCGCGCGCAGCCAGGTGCAGTCGATGCTGGTCTTCTTCACCCAGGGCGTCGGGATGTATTTCGGTTACCAGATCGCCGCCGCGAAGATGGGAAGCGGTGTGACGGACCATACGGCGCTCGCGACCGCCATCCAAGGCGCGACTCCGCCGCAGGACCTGAGCTTCGGCCAGCAACTGGGACAAATGTTCTCGGTAGGGTTGCCAAAGATCGACGCGGCCTTGCTCACCAGTGTCTCCGCCCAATGGAAGACCTTCTGGCTGCTGCCGGCGGGCATGGCCACGGCCATCGCGGTGCTGTTTTTTGTCTGCTTCTGGGACAAGTCCGCGGATGGAGATGATACCAAACATTAATCCAAGCATGCCCTCCCCCATTCGCGTCCTTTGTGTTGGAGCCGGCCATATGGGCCGATCACACGCGCTGGCCTATCACCTGATCCCAGAATTCGAGATCTGCGGGATTGTCACCCGGTCCGCGGAAAGCCGCGCGGCGCTGAATGTGGAACTCGGTGGAGGGTATCCGGAATACGCGGATTTCCACGAGGCCCTGCGTGCCACGAAGCCGGATGCGGTTGCCATTTCCACCTATCCGGACACACATGCGGACTATGCGCTCGCGGCGATGGAGGCCGGTTGCCACGTTTTCATCGAGAAGCCGCTGGCGGAAACGGTGGCCGGGGCGGAGGAGATCGTGGCAAAGTCGAAGGCCACCGGCCGCAAGCTGGTGATCGGCTACATCCTGCGGCACCACCCGAGCTGGATCCGGTTCATCGAAGTGGCGCGCACGCTGGGCAAGCCGCTGGTGATGCGGATGAATCTGAACCAGCAGTCGTCCGGGGCGAACTGGCAGACGCACAAGAACCTGATGTCGTCGGTTTCACCGATCGTCGATTGCGGGGTTCATTACGTTGACGTGATGTGCCAGATGACGGGTTCGAGACCGGTGCGGGTATCGGGCATCGGCGCGTGCCTCAGCAGCGAGCTACCGGAAGGGAAGATCAACTACGGGCATTTGCAGGTGACCTTCGAGGATGGCTCGGTGGGTTGGTACGAAGCGGGCTGGGGACCGATGAT
>CAXTTX010000053.1:14021-17470 GCA_964247045.1 uncultured Verrucomicrobiales bacterium
GAGGTGGCGTTCTTCGTGAAGGATGTGGTTGGCCCGAAGGGCTGCGTTTCGATCGTTGCCGAGAAGGCCGGAGCCGAAGGGCAGAGCGCGAATGTGGACGCGCATACGCAGACGCAAGCGCTGCGCCTGCACCACGCGGCCCTCACACCGGAAGGTACTTTTGCAAGGGCTGATGAATCGATCCGGCTGGAGGACGAGCCGGACCATGATGGTCTCTGTCTGCGCGAGCAGGAGTATTTCCTCAAGGCGATCACCGAAGACCTCGACCTTACCGCGCACATGGCGGATGCGATTTCCTCGATGCGGATCGTGGCGGCGGCGGACGAGAGCTTCCGAACGGGGAAAACGGTGGAGCTCTAGCAGAAGGCGCGGAGCATTTCCGCGAACTCCGGTGTCATCAGGAGGCGGGAAACAACCAGGCGAGCAAGGGGGTGGAAGAGAACAGGCGGTTGATGGCGCGCCACGGTGAAAGCCAGGAAGACGCTTCATTCCCGGATGGTAGGCCGCGCTCCTTGTGGAGAGAGAATCCGCGTTTCCGCGCATCGGAGATCATTTCCCGGACGATCTTGAGGTAAGGATCGTTCTTGTCACTCCAGGTGTCCACCATGCGGTTGTAGAATACCCAGTGGGTCATCTTGGTGATCTTCAGTTCGCGCATGCCCTCGAGCGTGAGAGGATATTCAAAGAGCCCCTCGGGCGGTGTGGCGCCGAAGGAGCGATAGGCCAGCATGGTGCGGAAGCACTTCTCGCAGACGCCGCAGTTGCGGTTGGTCTTGCGGCCGGTGTTGCACACGGTGAGGTGGGCATCGTCTCCGTGGAGATGCAGCTCGCGCAGCTTTTGCACTCGGGAGACCTCGCCGCCGGTCGATACCAGCGGGAAATTCGAAGCGGAAAACAAGCGGCTCATCAGCGCGGAATTGCCCCAGGGGCCGAGTTCGAACTCCTCGTCGAAGGTGAAGTCCATGCCGATGTAGCCGCCCGACGTTTTTTCCGATCGCAGATGCAGGACCGTGGCGATGCCGATGGCATGGAAGATCTGATAGGCACCGAGGCATTTGGCCCAGTTCGTCTTCACCGTGGTGAAGGAGACCCCATGCTTCGCGCAGAACCTGGCACCTGCCTCGCGGGAACGCTCGAAATCCTCCGGGCTTTCCAGATTGAAGCCGAAGCCGTTGATCATGACCGCCAGGGACACCGGGGCGTGTTCCTGCTTCGACGCGTGCTCTTCCGAACGGGAGCGCGAGATCACGTAGGTGGAATCGATGCCCCCGCTGTAGGCGCAGGCGAAGCCGGTGCCGGGTGCGGTGGTTTTCCTGCGGTCCTTGTAACCGGCGGCAATGATCCGCACGGGACGCTTGAAGACCGTAGGCTTGAACTGGCACCAGGCGATGGAGAATTGGGCCAGGTTTCTCGCGAGCTCGCGATCCACCTTGCCCTTCAACTCCAGGTCCTTGCCCGCGCGCATGGCGTAGGGGAATGCCGCCAAGGCGAGGAAGTCGGCCCTTTTCGACGGAGGCAGCGAGATCGGCATCTCGGCCGGGACCTCCCAATAGATGGGTTCCGCGCGGGCTCCGATTTTGACTTCGATCCGCTGTTCCGACAGGGCGGTGATCCGTGCGCGCATGTGCTGGGTTTAATGCAAAAGGATTCCGACGGCCGCGATTTGGCGGCCGTTCGGGTGTTGGCGTTCAAGCCTCCGTCGGTCAGTAGGCGTAGGGAACAGTGGGTGCCGGTGCTGTCGTGGAAGGCTCTGGGACAGTGCCGCCGCTCTCATCGGCTTTCCGCTCCATGCGGCTACCGACTTTCTGGAGATCCTGGCCAAGGCCCTTGGTGGCACTGCATGAGGACGAAACGGCGGTTCCAAGGATTCCGAACAAAATAGCGGTCAGGTGAAGATTTTTCATAGCTCCCTTGAGTTAGACGAGACCCGCGCACCGTGCAACCGGGAAAAGTCATCTTTGATCCGGGTTTTCATCGCGGCTGGGTCATCTTTTCCGGGGTCAGCAGGTCATCGAGCTGCTCCTTGGCCAGCCAGCCTTTTTCGAGGACGAGGCTGTAGACGCTGGCACCGGTGAGGAGGGCTTCCTTGGCGATGGCGGCGCTGCGCTCGTAGCCGAGAACGGGATTGAGAGCGGTGACGAGGCCGATGGAGTTCTGGACGTAGGCAAGGCAGCGCTCGCGGTTCGCCTCGATGCCACTGATGCAGCGGGTGTGCAGGGCAATGGCGGCATTTCTCAGGAGGGTGAGGCC
This sequence comes from uncultured Verrucomicrobiales bacterium, assembly GCA_964247045.1. GTDB lineage: Bacteria > Verrucomicrobiota > Verrucomicrobiia > Verrucomicrobiales > Akkermansiaceae > Luteolibacter. The sequence continues at coordinate 16,272 of CAXTTX010000053.1, forward strand.
GAAGAACAGGTTGAAGGCGATGATGGGCTCCGCCATGTTCAGTTCCAGTTCGCTGGCTTCGGCGGCCATCGAGATGGTGACGTCCGCGCCGATGATCTGATAGCACACCTGGTTCACCATCTCGGGAATGACGGGGTTGACCTTGCCGGGCATGATCGAGGAGCCGGGCTGCATCGCGGGCAGACGAATTTCATAGAGGCCGCAGCGCGGGCCGGAAGAAAGCCAGCGGAGGTCGTTGCAGATCTTGGAAAGCTGGACGGCGGCGGTCTTCATGGAACCGCTCATGAGGGCGAAGGAACCACTGTCCTGGGTGGATTCCACGAGGTTCTCCGCGAGTTTCACCGGCAGCCCGCTGACCTCGCCGAGGTAGAGCGTGCAGAGTTCCGCGTAGCCGGGAGGGGCGTTGATACCGGTGCCGACGGCGGTGGCACCCATGTTGATTTCAAGGAACTCTTCCGCAGCGCGCTCCATGTAGCGGATGCCATCGCCAATCATGATGGCGTAGGCGCTGAATTCCTGGCCGAGGGTCACCGGGACGGCGTCCTGGTTTTCGGTGCGGCCCATTTTCAAGACGTCCGCGAACTCGGATGCCTTGGCGATCAAGGCGGCTTTCAATTCGCGCAGGGCGGAGGTGGCATCCCGCATGGTGAGGATGACGCCGAGCTTGATGGCGGTGGGATAGGCGTCGTTGGTGGATTGCGAGCGGTTGACGTCGTCGTTCGGGTGCAGGTATTCGTACTGGCCCTTGCGATAGCCCATGATCTCGAGGGCGCGGTTGGCGATGACCTCGTTGGCGTTCATGTTGGTCGAGGTGCCGGCACCGCCCTGGATCATGTCGATGGTGAAATGCTCGTGGAGCTTGCCGGCGATGATCTCGTCACAGGCCGCGATGATGGCATCGACACGATCTTCCGGCAACATGCCAAGCTTGAGATTGGCGAGGGCAGCGGCCTTCTTCACGTAAACGAGGCTGCGGATGAAGTGTCCGAAGTGGTGGAGGGGGATGCCGGAAATGGGGAAATTCTCCATGCCACGGAGCGTCTGGACGCCGTAGTAGGCGGTATCCGGCAGCTCGCGTTCGCCAAGCGAGTCGTGTTCCTTCCGCCAGGTGGCGACGACGGGCGAGCGGCCGGAAACGAGGTGCTCGTTCGCCGCGCGAAGGCGGGAACTCAGGCGCCGCGCGATGTGGCCGACCATGC
>CAXTTX010000054.1:0-2710 GCA_964247045.1 uncultured Verrucomicrobiales bacterium
TCACCATTTCAGCGAACGATGGCGCGGGAATCTCCACGATGACTTTTTTCGTGACCGTGCTGGATGCGAACCAAGCCCTGTGGACCGCGACCAGCACCTCCGGTCCACTTGGATGGGCCTCCGGCGGAAACTGGACGAGTGGTTCCGCTCCGCAGAGCGGCAACACCACCAGCCTCACCTATCTCACGGGAAGCGTCCTGCCCGCTGGGACGATCACTTCCAACAACAACATCGCCTCGCCCTTCACGCTGAGTTCGCTGACTCTCTCCGGAACCGGAGCGGCGGGCGGGGCCAGCACCGTCAATCTCACCGGGGGAGCGCTGAATCTCGCCACTTCCGGCGAGGGAGTCGCCCCGGTGCTGAACATGGCCGGGAACGCGGGCGCGGGCGCGGGAGCCTCGCTTGTCTATCAGATCGACAACCCGCTCACGCTTGGCAGCGGTCTTACCGTGGAAGGCAATGGCAGCGGCACCTTCATTGCGGCGGGGAACATCTCCGGAGCCGCCTCCGTGTCAAAAACAGGGACCGGACTGCTGGTACTTTCCGGGAACAACACCTATACCGGTGCCACGATCATCAAGGGCGGAGCCGGCGGCGTCCTCCGCGTGACCAGTGCGACCGGCCTCGGGACGAATGGCGCGCTCCAGGTCAACACCGGCGCGACCAGCCCGGTGATCCAGCTCCGCCTCGATGGCAGCGGGAATGACGGAAACATCGCGATGAGCAACGGCTTCGGCGGGAACAGCAACATCACCACCACCCTCGACGTTTCCGCCAACGGCAGCGACCACACCGGAAACACCATCCAGTTCAATGGAACCAGCACCGGCTGGGGAAACAATGTCACGCTGAACATCACCGGCTCCCAGGGATACGGCCTGTATTTCGCGCAGCTCAAGAGCACGGGAGGTTCCGCGGGCAGCCAGACGCTAAACCCCACCTCCGCGCCACTGACCATCGGCAGCTATACCGGTGCGAACAACGCGACCACTCTGGTTCTCGGAGGTACTCACCCGGGAAATGCGATCACAAGCACGATCACCAACGGAGCATCCACCGTAACGCTCACCAAGAGCGGCAGCAGTACTTGGATGCTCGCGGGAAACAACAGCTACAGCGGCAGCACCACGATTAACAACGGCGTGCTCGTGATCTCCAACGGCGGGGCTCTGGGCAGCACCACGGGCACCACCAGCGTGTCGAGCGGTGGCGGGCAACTGGTCTTGCGCGGTGGCATCAGCGTGGCCGAACCCATCGGCTTGAGCGGCCGTTCAACCGGTGATCACCTCGTCAACGAAAGCGGGAACAACACCCTGACGGCCCAGATTTCGTTGAACACGGGAGGCAATGCCTATCACATCCGCTCCAATGGCGGGAAGCTGCTCATCGCGGCCCCCATGACGATGCTAGGCAGCACCGCCGGCAAAACGCTGGCTTTCCAAGGGAGCGGGGACGCCGAGGTTTCCGGAGTGATTTCCTGTGACACCGGCTCCCTGGGACTTTCAAAGACCGGAACGGGGGTGCTTATCCTTTCCGGAGCGAACACCTACGCCGGCGAAACCGTCGTTGACGGCGGCACACTGGTGCTGGGCGCGGACCTGCCCGCGAGCAGCGGGGTGACGGTCCATGAAGCGGGCCGCCTTTCCGGAGCCGGCACGGTCACGGCAAACACCATTATCAACGGCACCCACGCTCCCGGCGACGGGAGCGGCTCACAGACATTCATCGCAAATCTCGACTACGGCCCGGCTTCCCATCTCGAATGGGACCTCGCCGCCAATTCGACGGACAATCCGGGGACCGGGTTCGACAGCGTGGCGGCCGACGAAATCACCATCACCGCCGGCGCGGTGATCGACCTCCAGCCCGGACAAGCAGGCAGCACCGTGAATTTCACAAACGCGTTCTGGCAACAGGAACATTTCTGGACGATCGCGACGGCAAACACGCTTTCCGGTGCTTTCACGCTCGGTACGGTTGGTACCGACTCCACGGGGCAAGCGGCAGGCAGCCGGGGAACCTTTTCCATTCATATCGTGGGCTCGTCGGTCGGCATCGTCTGGACTCCCAACCTGCCGTTCCTGGCGTGGCAGGAAGCCACGTTCGGCGAGGATGCGACTGACGCGGAAATCGCGGGAGAAATGGCCGACCCGGACAACGATGGCCTCGTCAACCTGATTGAGTATGCGGTGGGAACGCCTGCCACGTCTTCTTCAGCCAGCGGAATCCTCTGTACGAAAAATGGCACCGACCTGGTGATGACCTACACCTTCTCCAAAGCCGCGACCGACATCACGGTGGAGCCTGTCTGGACCACGGATCTGGCCATCTGGAACAACGGAGGCGTCACGACCCAAGTGATTGGAGACAATGGCATCCTTCAAACCATCGAGGCGCGGGTTCCGGTCGGGACGGCACAAGTGGTGGCAGCCCGGCTGCGCGTCACGCGCCCGTAGCGTGAAAGGAACCCTTGGCCGATCGGCCAATAGACGCTTGAGGGGATTCTTGTGAAGGTCACGAGTCTCCATGGGAAACCCATAACCCTCCTGGAGAAAAAACCCACCCATGAAACCCTGCCGTCTCTTCTTGTTTTCAAAGGTCTCCACCCTCGCCGGAGCTTCCGTTTTCTACCTGTTTTCTCCTGCCGCGCAGGGTGCCAGCTTCTATTGGGACGCAAGCACAGGCACCGCCCAGAACCAGAACGGTGACG
>CAXTTX010000054.1:2720-17368 GCA_964247045.1 uncultured Verrucomicrobiales bacterium
ACACGAGCAACACCAACTGGACGGGAACGCCGGGAGGCAGTCCGAACATTTCCTGGGTGGATGGCGCGGCCAACACCGCGTTCCTCGGCAATGTCTCCGGAACCGGCTACACGAACGCGAGCACGGGTGGCACCATCACCCTGGCCCAGACAATCACCCTCTTCTCGGTGTCGATGAGCAGCGGCCAGACCGGCTCCTATATCATCAACGGTGGCGCGGGGCTCTCGCTCGCCCTTTCCGGAGCAGGTGCCCAGATCGGGAATAACAACACCACCGCGAACCTCACGATCAACGCGGTGATCTCCGGTTCGTCGGGATTGAGGAAGATCAACAACGGCCGTGTGGTTCTCAATGGTGCCAACACCTACGCCGGGACGAACGAGCTGTTGGCAGGCACGCTTTCCCTCGGCAACAACGCGGCACTCGGCGATGCCGCCAACACGATCAAGTTCTCGGGCGGTACCTTGCAACACAGCTCGGGCAATACCATCGACTACTCCTCGAAAATCATTGGCAGCACGAGCGCGATCACCATCGATACGAACAACCAGTCGGTGACCTGGGCTTCTGCCGTGTCCAATACGAACACCACCGGCCTGACCAAGGTGGGCACCGGCACGCTCATTCTCACCGCGGCCAATAACTACGGCGGCACGACAACGGTCACCGCGGGCACCCTCCAGATCGGCAATGGCACCACGGATGGAGCGATCGCATCCGGCGGCGGCGTGACGAACAACGCCACGCTGGCTTTCAACCTCGCCGGCACCCAAGTATTCGCCAACACCATTTCCGGCAGTGGTGCCGTGACCAAGGCGGGCGCGGGCTCGGTGGAACTGAGCGGCCCGAACGATTATGCCGGCGCGACGACCATCAATGGCGGAACGGTGAAAATCAGCCATGCGACCGCGCTTGGAAACACCACCGGCGCGACGACGGTGGGGGCGGCGGGCCAACTCGCCGTCTCTGGGGGCATCACCAGCGCGGAAAACATCTCCTTTTCCGGAGGAAACACGGGCGACATCCTCGTCAACACGGGGGGCAACAATACCCTGGGTGGCAACATCACGCTGAACACCGGCGGCAACGCCTATGGCTTTCGCTCGGACAGCGGGAAGCTGACGATTTCCGGCGACCTCGGAGTGGGCGGTGCCAGCACGGCCCTGAAGACCATCGCCATTTCCGGAGCCGCCAACACCGAGCTCAACGGCGTTGTGGGCAACGGAACGGGCCAGATCAAGGTGACGAAGGCGGGGGGCGGCACGCTCACCTTCACCAACTCCAACAGCTACACCGGCACAACGACGATTTCAGAGGGTAAGTTCATGGCGAACAACACCAGTGGTTCCGCCACGGGTTCGGGTACGGTGAGCGTTTCCTCCGGGGCCACTCTCGGCGGCACGGGGTCCATCTCCGGCACACTCAATGTGAGCGGAACCCTTGCCCCGGGCGCCTCGGTGGAAACGCTCGGATCCGGCACGCTCAACCTCAACGATGGCTCGATCTTCGCGTATGAAGTCGATTCCAGCGCGGCGCTTTCCTCCGGCGCGGACCTGCAGAAAGTCGCGGGGAACTTGAACCTCGCGGGGACGGTTGGACTGACCTTCGCGGACATCGCCGGCACGGACACGGCGTTCACGGTGGGCACGACTTTCTCGCTCATCAACTATACCGGTTCCTGGAATGGCGGTCTGTTCACCTTCGGCGGCGATGAACTCGCGAACAACGATGTTTTCACCACGGGACTGAACGCGTGGCAGATCACTTACGATGCCACGGAAGGCGGGGCAAACTTTGCCGGCGAACACGCCGGTGGATCCGACCGTTTCGTGAACATCGTCGCGGTGCCGGAACCAGCTGCAACATTACTGGGCGCGGCCGGTGTCATCTTGCTCCTGCGCCGCCGCCAGCGGGAAAAGTAAGCGCGCCAGCCCGCGTATCCGCGAAGCCAATGACCAATGACCAATGACCCGATGACCCGATGACCCGATGACCCGATGACCCGATGACCCAATTGGCTGATCGGCCAATAGACTTTCAAGACATCCTGCCGATAACTTCCGACCTTTACAAAACCCCTTAAACCCAACGCAAGACCCATGAAACCCAGCCGCAATCCCTTTTGCCCGCAAATCGCCCGTCCCGGGAAATCCACAGCCCGCGCCCTCGCCCTCGGCGGCATGGTCCTGGCGGCTCACACGGCATCCGCCGCGAACTTTTACTGGGATGCCGATGCGGTAACCGCCTTGAACCAAAGCGGCGACGGCAATTGGAACACCACGGGCACCAACTGGACCGCCCTGCCCGGCGACAATACCAACATTGCCTGGGCCAACGGCAGCGGCAATACCGCCTTCATCGGCAATGCCGCCGGAACAGGATACTCCAACGCCAGCGCCCCGGGCGCGATCACCCTCACCGAACCGATCACTCTCTTGTCCTTGTCCATGAGCAGTGGCCAGACTGGCTCCTACGTGATCAATGGGACCGGAGCAAACACACTGACGCTCGCTGGAACCGGACCGAGCATTGGCAACAACAACGGCACGGCGACACTGACCATCAACGCGGAAGTCACCGGCACCGGCGGCCTGAAAAAGATCAACTCCGGACGCGTGATCATCGGCGGTGCAGGCACCTACACGGGTGTCACCGCCGTGACGGCGGGAACCCTGCAAATGGGCAAACAAATTTCACTCTACAACAATAACACCGGAAGCTGGACGGCAGCCAACATCGTGGTTAATTCGAACACCACCTTGGCATTCAGCGTGGGTGGCACGGGTGAATTCACCTCAAATGACATCGCGACACTCTCGGGTCTCGGTTCGAACGGAGTCGATGGCGGCGATCCCCTGGACGATGATGGCTTCAAAAACGGGTCTGCCATCGGGTTCGACACCACCAATGCAGCCGGCGGCGTGTTCATCCATTCTTCGGTGATCGCAAATCCTAACGGGGGCGCCAACAACCTGCGCGTCACCAAGCTTGGCACGAACACCCTGACATTGACCGCGGCGAACACCTACAGCGGCGACACCCTCCTGATAGGCGGCACCATCGGCATCGGCAACACGGCGGCCCTTGGAACCGGCCAGCTCACGCTGAACAACGCCGTGGGAATCTCCGCCGACGGTGCGGACCAGGTGATCGCCAACAATATCTTCATGAGCAGCACGGGAAGCAGCGTGCTGACCGTCAGTGGAACCCACAACCTCACGCTGAACGGGAATATCTCCGCGAGCGGGAGCCGGAGGATAGCCACGACGATTCCATCAGGGGCGATGCTGACGATCACTGGCAACGTTTATTTCGCCGAGAACAACACGGACGTGCGCACCTTTACCTTTGGCGGAGCCACCGCCACCGGAAGCCCGGGAACGGTGCTGGTGAATGGCGTCCTCGCCAACAACGCAGGGCTCAACACAACCGCCAGCAACCTTGCAGTCAGCGGCAGTGGCACGGTAATCCTGGCCGGGCCCAATACTTACACCGGCACCACCACGATCACGAACACGAACACCGTCCTGCAAATCGGCAATGGTGGCACCACCGGCAATATCAGCGCCGGCAATGTGACGGTGACCACCGGCGCACTGGCCTTCAACCGCAGCGACGCAATCACCGTGGCGAACACGATTTCCGGCACCGGACTCGTCCGGCAGATCGGATCGGGAACCACAACCCTTTCAGGACCGAACACCTACTCCGGCAGTACGGCGGTGAACGCAGGTATCCTCCAGATCTCAAATCCCACCGCGCTCGGCACCACGGCCGGCACCACCAATATCCAATCCGCGGGAGGGGGAGCGCTCGCCCTGACCGGAGGCATCGCCGTAGCCGAGAACATCACGATCAGCGCGCGGAACACGGGAGACCATCTTATCAATACCAGCGGGGACAACTCGCTGACCGGCACGCTGACCTGGGGCTCCGGCGGAACCGGCTACGGCGTCCGCTCGGACGCGGGCAAACTGACCCTGGGGGGACCCGTCAGCCCGCTCTTGGGAAGCAAGACCTTGCTCCTGCATGGGGACGGGAACATCGAATTTACCGGTGTCATCGGTGATACCGCGAGCGGCATTCTCTCCATTACCAAGGAAGGCCTCGGAACTGCCTCGCTATCCAACACGAACACCTACACGGGCACCACGACGATCAATGGCGGCACGCTGGTCCTGACCTCCAGCAGCACGCTTGCGGACACCGCCGCCCTGAACATCAACGTGGCAACGGGCGGCGTGCTCAACCTGCCGAACGCGGGAACCGACATCGTCGGCAGCCTGATCATCAACGGCACGACCATGCCCGATAACATTTACGACTCCACGAACTCCGGCGGAGCGATCACCGGAGCAGGCAAGATCCAAGTGGGTGCGGGAATCCCTGTGACCCCTTACGAAAACTGGATCACCACGAACTATCCGGGAATCCCCTTGGAGGATCGTGATCCGCTGGATGACCCGGATCACGACGGCGTTTCCAACTTGATCGAGTTCGCGCTGAACGGGGACCCCACCTCAGCCACGAATGTCGGAGCCATCGCGCGGGTGATCCAGGACGCGAGCGCCCCCGCGGGCAAGGAACTCACCTTGGTCGTGGCCGTCCGGGACGGAGCGACGTTTTCCTCAGGCGCAAACGGCGTGCGGACGGCCACGGTCGATGGCATCACCTACACGGTCGAAGGATCGTTGAACCTCGCCTTCCCCGCATCCGCGATTTCCGTGACCGGTCCGGCTGATGACGCCTCGCTGGAAAGCGGTCTGCCAACTTTGTTCAACACGCCCTGGGAATACCACACCTTCAAGCTCGACGCGTCCGAAGGCCTCACGGGCAAGGGCTTCCTTCGCCTGAAGGTGACCCGTCCCTGAGGGCGCTTTTCTTCCAACCCGTTCGTTTCATGAAGACACCCGACATAAAACACCGCCGCGGCTTCAGCCTGACGGAGCTGCTGGTGGTCGTGCTCATCATCGCCGCGCTCGCCGCCATCGTTCTCACCGGCTACTCGCGCATCAAGTCCGCCGGTGACCAGGCGACCGCCATGTCGTCAATGCGCCAGTTGCAGATCGCGAACTCATCCTACGCCGCCGACCACAACGGGCATTATGTGCCGATCAGCTCCAAGGACGGAAACGGCGCGTTGTCGATGGAGTGGTACCGGGACCCGGAGTTCCTTTCCTATTTGACCGGAGACACGACCCAGAGCGGGAAAACCGATGCGAGCGCGTCGGTGCCGGTCAGCCTGATGGATCCCCTAGTCGTGCGGTCGAAGAAGAAGTGGTGGGACAAGCTGGGCGGCAGCTACGGGCTCAATGACACAGGCATCAAATACCAAAAGAAAGACTCCGATCCCCTGGCGAGCCTGACCGTATCCAACGTTTCCGACCCCACGCGCAGCGCCGCCATTCTTTCCTCCACCAACTACATCGCGCAGTATGCGGGACGCTTCCTCTGGCAGAGCAGCCCGGTGGAAGGCAAGACCACCGACGGAAAGGTCGCATTCCGCCACCGCGGTAAGGCTGTCGTCGTTTATTACGACGGCAGTACCAGCCTGATATCCGTGGATGACTTCAAACGCATCGACGGAAACGGGGGCAAGGAGAACATTTTCTGGAAAGCGCAGCAGTGACGGTAAGGACATTCGCCGGGATTCTCGGACTATTGCAATTATCTCCCCTCTTGACGGCCGCCTCACCCTCGTGGCTGACGGCGCATGACGCGGAGATCAAGATCCTGGTGGGAAAGATGACCCTCGCCGAGAAGGCGGGGCAGATGACGCAGCCGGACGTGAAGGTCTTGAAAGACCACTCCGAAATCGCGTCGTATTTCCTGGGGTCTGTATTGAGTGGAGGTAGTTCCGATCCGAAGACGGGCAACGGCCTCACTGACTGGGCGGGTCTCTACGAAAGCTGCCAGCGGCAGACATCGGCCACGCGGCTGGGAATTCCCCTGCTCTACGGCATCGACGCGGTGCATGGCCACAACAACGTGGCGGGTGCCGTGATCTTTCCGCACAACATCGGGCTCGGTTGCACGCGTGATCCGGTGCTGGTCGAAAACGCGGCCCGCATTACCGCCCGCGAACTCCGCGCCACCGGCCTCCAGTGGACTTTCGCGCCCTGCGTCGCGGTGCCCCGCGACATCCGCTGGGGACGTACTTATGAAGGTTACTCGGAAGACCCGGCCCTGGTGGCGGAACTCTCCGAGGCAGCCGTGCGCGGATTGCAGGGAGACAAGCTTTCCGGCAACGCTTCGGCGCTCGCCTGCGCGAAACATTTCATTGGCGATGGAGGAACCGCTTTCAAAAGCAGCACGGGCAAGGGTCTGCTGGACCAAGGAGACGCCCGTATCGACGAGAAGACATTGCGCTCCTTCCACCTCGCCGGCTTCACGGCCGCCATCGACGCGGGGGCTGGCACCATCATGCCGTCCTACAGCAGTTGGAATGGTGAGAAGTGCTCCGGCAGCAAATATCTCCTAACCGACCTGCTGAAAAAGGAACTGGGCTTCGAGGGCTTCCTGATTTCCGACTACAATGCCATCAACCAGTTGGTTCCCACGGTCAGGGAAAGCACCTCGCTGGCGAGCAACAATGCCTCCGGCCAAGTGGAGTCCACCGACTATAAGAAATGCATCGAGATCTCCGTCAATGCCGGAATGGACATGATGATGGTGACGAACCGCTACAAGGATTTCATCCGGCTGTTGCAGGAGTTGGCCCATGAAGGCCGCGTGCCGATGTCGCGGGTCGATGATGCCGTGACGCGCATCCTGCGGGTGAAGTTCGCCATGGGCATGATGAAAAAGGATGCCAACCTGGGAGCGGATGCCGGATTGCAGGCGGAGTTTGGCTCGGAGGCTCACCGTGCTACCGCACGTGAGGCGGTCCGCAAGTCGGTCGTGCTGCTGAAGAACGAGGGCAAGCTCCTGCCCTTTTCCCGTGGTCTGAAAAGAATCCATGTCACAGGCAGCGGTGCCGACGACCTGGGCATGCAATGCGGAGGCTGGACTATCGATTGGCAGGGTCGTCGCGGTGAAGTGACCCCGGGGGGAACGACAATTCTCAAGGCACTCCGCTCCGCTGTTGGCACCGGGACCCTGATCACGGATTCCAGGAACGGCAAGGATGCCACCGGCGCGGACGCCGCGCTTGTGGTGGTTGGTGAAAGTCCCTACGCCGAGATGAAAGGTGACAAGGATGACCTGTCGCTATCGTCGGAAGACATTGCCGCCATTTCGGATGCAAAGGCGGCTGGGGTGCCGGTGGCGGTGGTTGTGCTGTCCGGCAGACCGCTGGTGTTGGGACAGATCGCGAAACAGGCGGATGCCATCGTCGCCGCCTGGCTTCCTGGAACCGAGGGGCAAGGCGTCACTGACATCCTGACAGGTCAAACCAGCCCCACCGGAAAGCTTTCCTTCACCTGGCCCGAATCCATGGCCCAGGTTCCGACCGGACACGGCAAGGAGTCCGCGGAAAAGCCGCTGTTTCCGTTTGGGTTCGGGTTGTCGTATTGAGCCCGGATCAGTGGGCCGCCAACCAGTTGGATCCGGTTCCCGACTCCACCTCGATTGGCACGCCGAGCGGCAAAGGCAGGGCGGTCTTCATGGCATCCAGAATCTTGGGAACAAGTTCTTCCTGTTCGTCCAGGGCAAGGTCAAAGACAAGTTCGTCATGCACCTGAAGAAGCATCTTCGTTTGGTACGGCTTCTCCCGTAGCAAGGCATCCACACGGATCATCGCGAGCTTGATCATGTCAGCGGCAGTTCCCTGGATCGGCGAATTGATCGCGGCGCGCTCGGCATTGCCGCGCAAGTTCTGGTTGCCGGACTTGAGATCCGGGAAATAACGGCGGCGGCCGCCCAGCGTTTCCACATAACCCGATTCCCGCGCCTCATTCACCGTGCGGTCCATGAACTGCCGGATCGCGGGATACTCGCGGAAGTAGGCATCGATGATGTTCGCCGCCTCGGTCCGGGGGATCGCGAGCCGTTGGCTGAGACCAAAGGCGGAAATACCGTAAATGATGCCGAAGTTGACCATTTTCGCGGTGCGGCGCATGTCGGAGGTGACTTCCTCCGGCTCGATGACGAAGACCTTGGCCGCCGTGATGGTGTGGATGTCCGCGTTGTTCTGGAAAGCTTCGATCATCGTCGCGTCGCCGGAAAGGGCAGCCATGACGCGAAGCTCGATCTGTGAATAATCGCAGGAAAGAAGCGTGCTGCCGGCGCGGGGAACAAAGGCCTTGCGGATCTTGCGGCCGGCCTCGGAACGAATGGGAATGTTCTGGAGGTTGGGGTCCATCGAGGCGAGGCGCCCGGTGGCCGCGACCAACTGGTGGAAGGTGGTGTGGACGCGTCCGGTCTTCGGCACAATGTGGCCGGGCAAGGCATCGAGGTAGGTGGACTTCAGCTTCGTGGCCTCCCGCCAGGCGAGAATGTCGGAGATGATGGGATGTTTGCCCTCCAGCGTGGCGAGGGTTTGCTCGTCGGTCTTGTATTGGCCGGTCTTGGTCTTCTTCGCCTTTTCCGCGAGGCCGAGTTGATCGAAAAGGATTTCGCCAAGCTGCTTGGGTGATGCGATGTTGAACGAGCGGTCCGCGTGGCGATGGATCGATTTCACGAGTTCATCAATCTGCACCTGGAGTTCGTCACCAATGATCCCGAGAGCCGCCGGGTCCACCGAGATACCTTCCATCTCCATCGCGACAAGCACCGGCTGCAAGGGAGCCTCGATGTCTTTCAGAACGCTTTCCTGGCCGGACGCCGCCAGCAGCGGCTTGATCTTTTGCGCGAGCTGGAAAGTCACGTCGGCATCTTCGGCCGCGTATTCCGCGAGAACGGCCAGCGGGATGGCAGCAATATCGAGATCCTTGGAGGCCTTTGTTTTCTCCGCGTGGGCGAAGAGGTCGAGGGTGGAAGTCGCGGCGGGCTGTTCCGCGGGTTTGGAGATATCGGCAAGTTTCACCGGTGTGTATCCGAGCAAAATTTCCGAGAGGTAATCCATCGAGTGCCGGCGCTCCGGCGAGACCAAGGTATCCGCCAGCATAGTGTCGAACAATGGCCCTTTCACCTCGATGCCGTGATTCAGGAGAATCGAAAGATCGAACTTCAGGTTGTGCCCGATCTTTTCCGCAGGCGACGCGAGAATTTCCCGAAGCTTGGGGAGCAGCTCTGGCGACCAAGGCAAATACCATCCCTCGTGTTCCTTCCAGGAAAAGGCAACTCCCAGCAGATCCGCTGAAAAGCGGTCCAATGAGGTCGTCTCGATATCGAAACAAAAGGCCGATTGCGCCGAGAGCTCGGAAAACAACTGTGCCTGCATCCCGGGCGTGTCCGCGAGATGATAGCGGTGCTCCACGTCGGCGATCGTCTTGAATGTCTCGAAGATGACAGGCGTGACTGCCGCATCCTCCACCGTTTCTTCCGTGGCAGTGTCCGCTCCTGAGAACAGACGCTTGGAAAGCGTGCGGAACTCAAACTCGTTGAACAAGGCCTTGAGCGCGTCATCATCGCGTGTCGAGAGAACCAGATCCTCCCACGAAACCTCCACCGGCACGTCGAGGATGATGGTCGCGAGTTCCTTCGACAGGATCGCCTGGTCGGAATGGGTCTCGAGGTTCTCCTTCTGCTTGCCCTTCAGCGAGGACGTGGCAGCGAGGAGATTTTCCACCGAGCCGAAATCCGCGATCAGCTTCTGCGCGGTCTTCGGCCCGATGCCGGGGACGCCGGGAATATTGTCGGAGGCGTCTCCCATGAGCCCCAGCAGATCGATGATCTGGTGGGGTTCCTTCACACCCCAGATTTCCGGCAACTGTGCCAAGCCAATCACTTCGTGGTCGGTCCCCTTGCGTCCGGGCTTCCACATGAAAATCCGTTCGGAGAGCAACTGAGCGAAGTCCTTGTCGGGCGTGACCATGAAGGATTCAAAGTCCTCCTTGTCCGCGCGTTTCACGAGCGTGCCAATGATGTCGTCCGCCTCGAAGCCGTCCAACTCCAGCACGGGAATATGGAAGGCCTTGCACAGCCGTTTCACGTGGGGGATCGCCGCGGAGAGCTCCTCCGGCATCTCGTCGCGTTGCGCCTTGTAGGCAGGGTAGCGCGTGTGCCGCGGCGTGGGCGCGGAAGTGTCGAAAGCCACGCCAATATGGGTCGGGCGCTCCTTTTCGAGAATGAAGAGCAGCGTGTTGATGAAGCCGTAGAGCGCGGAGGTATTCACGCCCTTCGAGTTGCGGATGGGATTCTGAATGAACGCGAAATGCGCGCGGTAAACCAGGGCCATGCCGTCGAGCAGGAAAAGGCGTTTCATGGCGGGAGCTTGGACGGGCTTTCACGATGAGTCCAGAACAGCGCGACCGGGCGGATCACGCCTACGGCCGGAGTTCCCCCGGGGCGGAGGTCGACTTGATATCGAGCATCAGCGAAATGTGCATCGCCGTGAGTTCCCCCATCGACTGGCAGTCCCCGAATCCCGAGGTGGCGTGCATCCGGTCGAGATCGCGCGCCAGCGACACGACGTGGTCGCGGGGTGAAATATCTTCCCGCCGCATCACGCCCAGCAGGGCACGGAGGCGGGTATTCTCCACTTTCGCCCGGCGCGCCATCTGCGCGTGTTCCTCCGCCACATACTGGTCGATGCTCTTCCGGTTGAGCACGTCAAAGGCGAGCCTCGTGATCTTGCGGTTCGAGTTGAAGCGGAAAGCGAGGTAGATGTTGCCGTTTCCCTCGTAGGACTGCTGGTCGAAATCGATGGCACGCACGCGGTATTGCACCTCCTCGAAATCCGGCGTGACCTCGACCACGTAGTTCACGCTGCGCATGTCACCCAGCAGGCGGATGAAGCTGCGCTCCGTGAACTTCGTGAACTCCTTCGCGATCCGCACCTTGTTCAGGCCCGGACGCGACAGGTAATCACGCAGGAAAACGTCCCCCGGCACCCCGGCGATGTGCTCCTCAATCAGCGTGTTGCCATTGACCAGGTAGTTGATCCGGCTGGGTGACAGGATGTGCTCGAGCTCCAGCCCGTAGATGCGGGAGGCATCCGCCTGTTTCACGTAGAAGTAGTCCGAGTTGTCGTTGAAAAGGTTGGTGACGCGGACGCGGAAGGGCTTCGAATTCCCGAAGTCGCCGAAGTCGATGCGATCCACCATCAAATGCTCGTGCTGCTCGGAATCGCGGCCCAGCTTGAGTTCGGTGTAGATGTTCGTCAGCCGGTGGCGGAGTTCCGCGAAGACCGGCGGCGGATACATGACCGTCATCCACAGCGTCTCCCGGCCCATGGGATCCTCGTAGGGCATGGCGCCGCTGAAGCGGCACAACTCATCATAAACCTTGGGAATCTCCCGCTGGCGGTCGAAATGATAGAGATACTGCCGCAGCGACTGGGAAACCGGATACTTGGTCTTCTGGCGGGCGATCACGGAACCACGCTATAAAATCAGGCGGGCCCGCGCCAGTCCCGGTTTTCCGCCCCGGCGACTTATTGCCGCTTCGCCAGCAAGACAAGGATCGCCTTCTGGGCATGGAGGCGGTTTTCGGCCTGCTGGAAGATGGTGTCCGCGTGGAGTTCCAGCGTTTCCTCGCTGATTTCCTTGCCCCGGTAGGCGGGCAAGCAGTGGAGGACGATGTGGCCGGGCGAGGCGTCGGCGAGCAGTTGCCCGTTCACCTGGTAGCCGGCGAATTCAAGTTCCTTTTCCTGTTGGTCCTCTTGGCCCATGGAGAGCCAGACGTCGGTGTTGATGACATCGGCACCGCGGGCGGCGACCGCCGCATCGGTGGTAATCGTGATGTTTTCGCCGCCGAGCTTGGCCAGGAAATCGTTCGGGGGCTGGCAGGACTTGGGCGAGGCGACGACCAGCTCAAAACCAAGGTGCTTCGCGGCCCACATCCAGGAAATGGCCATGTTCGAGAAGCCGTCGCCGATGAAGGCAATCTTCTTCCCTTCCCAGCCGCCGAGTTTTTCCTGAACGGTCAGCAGGTCGGCAAGGATCTGGCAGGGGTGTTCTTCATCGGTCAGCGCGTTGATGGTGGGAATGCGCGAGTATTCCGCGAAGTCCACCACGTCCTGCTGGGCGAAGGTCCGGATGATCACGCCATGGACCATGCGGCCGAGGACGCGGGCGGTGTCCTTGATGGGTTCGCCGCGTCCGAGCTGGATGTCGTTTTTGGAAAGGAACATCGGGAAGCCGCCGAGCTCGCGGATGCCGACCTCGAAGGAGACGCGGGTCCGGGTGGAGGACTTCGTGAAGATCATCGCCCAGGTCTGGCCGGCGAGCGGCTGGCCCTCGCGCCCGCGCTGAAGCTTCAGGTGCGCGGCGACTTCGAGGAGCCGGGTGATTTCCCGCCCGCTGAGTTGTTCGATGGAGAGGAGATTTTGCATCCGAGAATTTGAGTTAGAGAGCGCTGAGAACGGAGTGGATGATGGCGAGGGCCTCGTCCACTTCCGCGTCCGTGACATTGAGCGGGGGCAGCAGACGAAAGGTTTCCGGCCCGGCCGGGGGAACCAGCAGGCCGTGTTCCATCAGGCGGTTGACGACGACCAGCGCCGGGGTTTTCCCCTCCACGGCGGGGACGAGTTTCGGATCGAGCCCAATGCCCAGCAGCAGGCCCTGTCCCCGGACTTCGGTGATGACCGGCAGGCCCCATGAGCGGATCGCCTCGCGGATGCGGACCTCCTGCAGGATGGCGTTCACGGAAAGTTCCTTGGTGCGGATTTCCTTCAGCACGGCGAGCGAGGCCGCGCAAACCAACGGATTGCCACCGTAGGTGGAGCCGTGCGAACCGGGGCCTAGCAAAGATGACAAAGTAGTACCGTCGTCATCCACGGCGCGGTCGCTGAGCCAGAACGCGCCGATAGGAACTCCGCCGCCCATGCCCTTTGCCCATGAGATTCCGTCCGGCTTCACTTCCGGAGTGATCATGCGCCAAGCCATGGCATCGCCACAGCGGCCGAAGCCCGCCTGCACCTCATCGAAGAAGAGGAGAAGATCGTGCTTCTTACAGAGCGCGACGACGGCACGGATGAATTCCGGGGTCGCGGAGATCACTCCGCCCTCACCCTGGATGGGCTCCAAGAGAATGGCCGCGGTTTCGGGACGGACCGAGGTTTCGAGAGCCGCGATCTCGTTGTATGGCAGATAGCGGAATCCGGGCAGCAGCGGATCGAATCCTTCCTGGATCTTCTTCTGGCCGGTCGCGGACATGGCACCCAGTGTACGGCCGTGGAAGGATTGCTGGAAGGTGACGACTTCGTAACGCTGCGAGCCATCCGGCTGCGGACGCTTGAGGCCGAAGCGGCGGGCGGCCTTGATGAGACCGTCGTTCGCCTCCGCTCCGGAGTTCGAGAAGAAGATCTTTCCGGGGAGCTTCACGTGATGCTCATTGATCTCCCGGGCCAGTTCCGCCTGAAGCGGTGGCTGATAGAGATTGGAAACGTGCATCAATTCCCCGGCCTGCTTGCGGATGGCCTCCACCAGCACGGGATGGCAGTGGCCGAGCGAGCACACGGCGATGCCCATGCAGAAATCCAGGTAGCTTTTGCCATTCTCGTCCCAAAGCCGGCAGCCCGCTCCTCGCACCGGGGCAAGCGGAAACCGCCCGTAGGTAGGAAGAACGTGTTGCGCGTAGAGTTCAGGAGTGGTCATGGAATCGCGGGAAAGGGGCGGAGACTAGCGCCAATCCGCGAAATGGCAATGCGGGAATAACCCCGATGCATCACACCCGAACCGGCCTTTCACCACCCCCGAGTGACTCACGCCGGCGGGAACGGAGGCAGCGCTTCTTCGCCGGAAAGCGTGGCTCCCGGCGGGAACTTGAGCACCTGGGTTCCGGCCACCATGTCGTGCAGACAGCGGCGGTCTGCCTTGAAAACGAGCAGGGCGTCGATCAGCGAGAGGAATCCACCGGCTATGGGGATAATCCCGATGACCGTGGTGAAGAGGTAACGCTTGAATATGATGTTGGTAACGCTCGGCTTGCCGCCCTGCATGTCGGCGATGCGGGTCTTCGCCACCTTCTTTCCGACCGTTTGGCCGGTCGCCTTGAGGAAAGGCAACTGGATCGCCATGATGATCGCGAAGTTCACCACCATCAGAGCCAGTGTCCAGGGGATGCCGATATGCGCCATATCCTTCATTGAGCCGATCACACCGATGAAGAAAAGGATGCCCCAGAGCGGGATCGCGACGCCGACGCCTATCAGGCCATCGATGAGGGCACCGACGAACCGTTCGCCAGGGGTGGCCAGCATGCCCGCCACCGGATAGATCGGAAGGGGATCGGCAACGGGCGTCGTGTAGGGATTCTCTTCGCTCATGGTGTCTTTGCGTTAGCACAACAAGGGTCGGAAGTCACGAAATAACGGCCAGGCCCGCCCTGAGGCCAGATCCATCCGGCAAGGGGGAATTTCTAACGGACAACGCGGGCGCCGCCGCCGCCGATCTGCTTCTCAACTTCCTTGCGGGTCGCCATCGAGGTGTCGCCGGGAGTGGTGGAGGCGAGGGCACCGTGGGCGGCACCGTATTCGACCGCCTTCTGTGCATCATTGAACTCGAGGAAGCCGAACTGGAGGCCGGAAGCGAAGCTATCACCGCCGCCGACACGGTCGAGGATCTCGAGGCCGGGGTATTTGCGGCTCTCTTGGAACTTGCCGT
>CAXTTX010000055.1:0-7637 GCA_964247045.1 uncultured Verrucomicrobiales bacterium
CAACTCCTGATCGTCACGCATTCCCAGGATCTTGTTTCCGCCATCGCCGATCGCCGCGAGGCCTCCGTCATCGAGCTGGTCAGCTACAACGGCGAAACCCGCCCTGCCGAAGAGGCCACTGGCAACCGCGTCTGGAGGTTCTAACAAAAAATGCGATGGAGAGGAGCCGGATACGAAGGGCCGCAAGGATGAACGTGCGACCTCTCGCCGGCATCCGAAAATAGCCATCGGCGAGGGAATGGAGTCCTTCGGGGGCGACAGAAGGTATCCATGCGGGACCGGGGAGATGATCGAGATAGAGGCGAAAACCGATCTATTTCCTTTTGAACCTCTCCCAATCTTCCGCACTCACACAACACGGGTCCGCCGCCACCCAATGCCCGGGCGCGATCTCCCGCAACGATAAATCCGCTCCCACCGTCTCCGCATACCGGGGGTGCTTGATCCGATGACCGAACGCACTCCCCGGCGGTGGATCGATGGGGGAGGGGACATCCCCCTCCAACAAAATCTTCTTCCGGACCACTCCCGGATCATGCGAGGGAATCGCCGACAGCAAGGCCTTGGTATAGGCATGCCGCGGATCCCGATAAATCGCCTCGGCTGGCGCCAATTCCACCATCTTGCCGAGATACATCACCGCCACCCGGTCGCTCACGTGCTTCACCACCGAGAGATCATGTGCGATGAACAGATAGGACAAACCGAAGTCCTTTTGCAACTCCACCAGCAGGTTGAGGATCTGCGATTGCACCGATACATCCAGTGCGGAAACCGGTTCGTCGCAAACGATCAGGCTCGGCTTGAGCGCCAGCGCCCGCGCGATCCCGATCCGCTGCCGCTGCCCTCCGGAGAATTCAAACGAATAGCGTTCCGCGGCGGCCGCCGGCAATCCCACCCGGTCAAGCAGATCGTTCACCATTTGAACCCGCTCGGCACGCGTGCCAATGCCGTGGATCAACAGCGGTTCCTCGATGATCGACCGCACGTTCATACGCGGGTCCAGTGATTCCGCCGGATCCTGGAAGATCATCTGGAAGTTTTTACGCATGGGCCGCAATTCGCGCTGCCCCATTCCCGTGATGTCATGCTTGTCAAAGCGGATGCTGCCGGAGGTCGGCCTCAACAACCGCACCACGGCCTTGCCCAGCGTTGATTTCCCGCAGCCGGATTCCCCCACCAAGCCCAGCGTTTCGCCGGGTGCGATCTCCAGCGACACGCCATCCACCGCCCGCACCGCACCGGTCTGCCTCAATAGCACGCCACCGCGCACGGGAAAATGCACGCGCAGGTCCTGGACGTTGAGAAGGGGTGACGCGCTCACGGCTGATAACATTCGGGACAGGTTTCCACCCAATGGCCGGGCGAGACTTCAAGGAACTTCGGACGCTCCCGCGAGACCGGCGCGCTGCGTCCCATCCGCTGGCAGAACCGGCAGCCATGGGAATAGTCCGCCAGGGAAGCGACCATGCCGGGAATCGTTCTGAGAATCGACTTCGAGGGTGTTTCCAGCGTCGGAATCGAGGCCAGGAGCCCCTTCGTGTAGGCATGCAGCGGATGTTCGAAAAGATCCTTCGCTTTCGCTTGTTCCACCACGCGTCCGGCATACATCACCACCACCTCGTCGCAGGTCTCGGCGATGACCCCCAGGTCATGGGTGATAAGGATCGTGGACATACCCATCTCCGCCTGCAAGCGGGCCATCAGGTCGAGAATCTGCGCCTGCACCGTCACGTCCAGTGCCGTTGTCGGCTCGTCGGCGATCACCAGCGAGGGCCGGCACGCCAGTGCCAGCGCGATGACCACGCGCTGGCGCATCCCGCCGGAAAGCTGGTGGGGATAGTCCGTCATCCGCTTCACCGGCGCGGGGATCTTCACCAACTCCAGCATCTCGGTCGCCGCCGCCCACGCATCCCGTTTCGAAAGCTTTTTGTGGATGCGGAACACTTCCGCCACCTGCCGGCCAATCGTGTGCACCGGGTTCAGCGCGGCCATCGGCTCTTGGAAAATCACACCGATCTCACCGCCGCGGATCTTGCGGATCTCCGCCTCGGAAGCATGCACCAGATCGCGGCCGCGGAAATTCACATGCCCGCCCAGGATCTTCCCCGCTGGCTGGGGCAGGAGTCGCACGATCGACATCGCGGTCACGCTCTTGCCGCATCCGGACTCGCCCACGATCCCCACGGTCTTCCCCGTGGGCACGGAAAACGAAACTTGGTCCACGGCCCGCAGCAGGCCCTGCTCCGTCTCGAAGGAAGTGATCAGCTTGTCCACCTCCAGGATGTTGTCGGGCGCGTCGATCATGAATCTTCGGGATCTTGCACGGGTTCCACCGGAGAATCTTTGGACGGTGGTGGCGGGCTTGGCTCGGGTAGCAGTGTCGGCGCCGGTTCATTCTCCGCAGGTGCCGTGTCGTCCGGCATCAGGCGATAAGTATCCACCACGCGGTTAAATTCAGGGAACTTCTTGCCGTGGCGCCGGGCTTCCAGGGTCTCTTTCTTCACCTCGTCATCGATCCATAGGACGTTGGTTTCATGAGGTTCATAAGTCACCGGTGGACTGAAGCGGGTCTCTTCGCAATCCGGCCACTTCACCCACCGCCAATAACCCGTCCTCACGAAGTCCACCGCGTAGGCCGGGTTGAAGATCGCCTCGTCGTGCATGATGTTCTGCAGCTTCCGCGTCGCGTCCGTCAGATCCTTTTCGTTGGTCGCGCCGCGAACCATCTGGCTCAGCCGGTCGGTGTCAGGCCGGGCCCATCCGAAGGTGTTGTTGGTGTTCGGCTTTGGATTGCCCTTTTCATCCACGGCGTTCGAGGAATGCAGGAACTGGTGGAAATCTGGCATCGGCGGCTCCGTGTTCCAGGCGCCGAACGTGACCTCGTGCTGCTTCTGGAGTTGCTTCTTGAACGCCACCGTCGGTTCCAGTCCGTCGAGCCGCACCTCGAGGCCACAGGCTTTCGCGCTCTCGCGCAACAACGCGAACATCCGGTCGTAGCGGGGAATCCCGGGGTAAGTGATCGCCACGGAAAGCCGGGTCCCATCCGCCTTCCTGAGGATGCCGTCGGTTCCTTCAGCCGTGTATCCCGCCTTCGCGAAAGACTCGCGCGCTCCGGAGATGGAAAACGGCCGCGCCCGGATGCTGGGGTCGCTGAAAGGAATATACCCTTCATTGAAAGAATTCAGACGCTGGTAGTCACCCCGGTACAAGACCTCGATTACCTTTTGCCAGTTCATCGCCTGGTCGAAGCCAATGCGCACATCCCGGTTGTCGAGCGGCGGTTTGCGGACGTTCAGATACAGCCCGAACGGCACGCGTGGAAACTGGTTGTAGAATGTCGTCCGCTCGATGTACCCATCATAGACCGGGGGCATCTCGGATTTTTCGTACCACAGTTCGGGCCGGGTGATCGGATAGGAGTCCAGCTCGCCGGCGCGGAACAACTCGAAAGCCTTGGAGTCGTCCCTGACCACCGTGCTCACCATCTTGTCGGGGTTATACCGGTAGCGGTAGAATTTCTTGTCCTTCGCCCACCAGTCTTTCACCCGCGTCTGCGTGATCGAGACACCCTTGACGATTCCGTCTTCCTTCACCTCGTAAGCCCCTGTTGTCGGGGGGAATCGCCATTGGTACCGTTCCGCGTAGTCCGCTCCGTATTCCGCGTAGAAACCTGGCGAATAAGGCGTGATGTCCCCGGCGATCAGCGGGCCGAAGTACTTGGCCTCCGGCAGCGAGATGGAGAGCGTGAGGTCGTCATACACGGCGATCTGCGCGATGTCCTCCCGGAAATACTGCTTGTCGTAGGGATTGAAGATGTTGTCCGAAACGCGGACATACGCGGTGATCAGATAGTCCTTCGCCTTCACGGCCACGCCATCCGAGTATCGCGCGTCCGGATCCAGGCGGAAGTAGATCGTGCGCTTGTCCGGGGATACCGCCCACTCCTTGGCCAGCCCGGGAATCAGCTTCATGGTCTGCATGTGGAAGGTGACCAGCTTCACGTCCACCAGATCATAAAGGTCGGACCGGAACGAGTTGTTCGCGTTGTTGCCGACCGGGCGGATGGTCGGTGGGAATTCGACGATGTGCCGGCGCAGCACCCCGCCTTTTTTTGCGTTGGGGTCTCCCATCTCAGGCTGTTCCCGGCCGTCTTCCCACACCAGATCACTTGGCATATCGGAGGGATTGCCGATCTTCAGGTAATCACCCAAGCCCAGCCGGAATTCCCATTTTTCCAACTCATGCCGGTTGGCCTCCGCCTGTCCTTCGAGAAGTTCCTTCGCCTGGCCTTCCGCGGTCGCCAGGGTGGCCGAGATGCGCCCGGTTTCCTTTTTCGCGTGCGTCTGTTGTTCAAGCAGCCACTTGTGGATGTAGCCGTTGTAGATGGGCAGGAAGGCATCGAATCCCAGCTTTCGCTCCGCCACCTCTTCTTCACGGTGGCACGCCACCGAGGCCAGTGTGCAAAGGCCGGTCGCGGCGAAAAGCAGCAGGATAATCGGGCGTCGCATCAACGGTAATAGGTGAACTTTTTCGGATCGAAGGCTTCGCGCACGGCTTCACCGATGAAGGTGATGAGCACCAGCAGGCCCACCAGCACTACGAAGGTGGAGGTGATCAGCCAGGGCGACGACATGTTGGCCAGCCCGTCGTTCAGCAGCCGTCCCCAGGACGCGTATTCCGGCGGCAGGCCGAAACCGAGATAATCCAGTGAGGTGAGCGCGAAGATCATTCCCGACATCGTGAAGGGGATCAACGTCACAATGATGGACAGCGTGTTGGGCATCAGGTGCTTGAACAGGATCCGCGGCGTCCCCGCTCCCAGTACCCGCGCCGCGGCAATGTAATCCCGTTCCTTGTCCCGATACGCGGCCGTCCGCATCAGGTAGGCGATGCCCATCCAACTGAAGATGATCAGCACGGTCAGGATCGTCAGCAGCCCCCGGAAAACTTCCGGAACCATGCTGGAAATGATGATGATCACGAACAGGAACGGCATGTTCGAGAAGATTTCCATGATCCGCTGGCCGACCATGTCGAACCATCCGCCGAAGAATCCCATCATCAGTCCGATGGAGATGCCGATGACGTAGGCGGCGGGGAGATAGATCAGCGCCGCCTTGAAGTTCACTTGCAGCCCTCCATAGAGGTAGGCCACCACGTCATAGCCTTGGGAGGTGGTGCCCAGCAGGTTTCCTTCATCCGGCATCGGTGGCGCCGGGTGATACTTCACGGCTCTCATATCACTGGACTTCAGCGCTAGGAATTCCTCCTTGGTGCCCGTGCCATTGTAGCGTTCCGAAACGGGCGCCCCGTCTTTGTATTCCGCGGTGTAGACCGGTAATCCGTCCGTGTTCCAGCCATCCACCGGACCATTCAGGACACCTTTCCGCATCGTGTAGCGCAGGTGCATCTTCGCTTCCGCCACGTCATGATACTTGGCCACCAGACCGTAAAACGGCTGGCGGCTCCCGGTTTCCCGATAAAGGCCATCCTGCCTCACCAGCTCCCGTGAACGCGTCGGCAAGGTGTCATCCGTCGGATCATAGGGCACCACGGGCAGGATCACCTTGTTGTCCTTGTTGCCTTTCCACGCCCTTTTCAGCAGCCGGTAGTCGGCCGGTGCATCCGCCCTCCCGTCGGTGATGCCGAAGTCCCGGTTCTTCAAATCGCTCGGCAAAAATGCAGGAAAAACCCACTTGCCGTTGTACTGCACGGCCAGCGCGCGCTTGCCGACGACCGCCTGGTCCAGCGCCGCGACCCCGCCCAGCGCCAGCAGGATCAGTAGCGAATAGTAGCCGCGCTTGATCTCGCGGAAGCGCCGCATCCGCCGCGCCGTGATCGGATTCGGCGGGCCGGAAAAAACCCCGCGGTAAAGCATCACCAGACCGCCCGCGATCAGCACCGCCACGCTGAGCCACCCAAACCAGGGGAAACCATCCGCCCCTCCCGCATGCAGCCCCGGCACCGAGTGGCTCATCTGGAAAAACCATCGCGCCGTCGGAAACGCGAGGCCCATGATTTCCCCCGCCGCCGCGAGTGACCCGAGGATGATGCTGAAAAGCCCGAGAAGTCGCATCGTCATTCGAATTTGATCCGTGGGTCCACCATCGCCACGATGAAGTCGGAAATCACCTGCCCCAGCAGCATCAGGAAGGCCGCGATCGTCAGCGTCCCCATGATCACCGGCAAGTCACGTTCCACCACCGACTGGAATTGCATCAGCCCGAATCCCTGGATGTCGAAGACCGTCTCCACCAGCATTGATCCGCCGATGAAAACCTCCACCAAGCTGCCGAGGCTCGTTGCCACCGGGATCATCGAGTTGCGGAACGCGTGCCCGAAGACCGCGCGCGGATAGCTCACCCCCTTGGCCACCGCCGTCCGCACGTAGTCGGCCGCCAGGTTGTCCATCAGGTTGTTCTTCGTCAGCATCGTCAGCATTGCGAACGAGCCCACCACGTAGCAGGTCAGCGGCAGGACCGTGTGGTGCGCGATGTCCTTGAACTTGTCCCAGTCGCTCATCTGGTCGAAGTCCGGACTCGTCAGCCCGAAGAGCGGGAAAAGATTCGCCCGCGCCCCCAAGTGTACCAGCAGGATCGCTCCCAGCGCGAAGCCGGGAATCGAATAACCCAGGAAAATCAGCACCGAACTCGACGTGTCGAGAAACGTCCGGTGCTTCAGCGCCTTCACGATCCCCAGCGGCAGGCACACCGCATACGTGATGATCGCCGTCAGGATACCGAAATAGGCCGCCACCGGGATGCGATCCAGGATCATCTTGTCCACCCGGTCGTTGTAAGTCGTGGACCGCCCGAAGTCCCCCTGCAACACGCCTGAAAACCGTGTCTGATAGACGACCGCCCGCGGCGGGTAGTCCGGTAATTCCACTTTGCCTGAGTTGCGCCTCTGGAACCGCGCCTGCCGGTCTTGGTTCGTCTCGTAACGCACTTTCCAACCCTGCTCTGAAACAGCTTTCCCGGTCTCCTCGAAAGTCGCCGATTCCAGCGTCCGCGGAGCATCGTTCACGCCCGGGCTCATCTTCACCAGCACCGCCCGCCCGTCTCCTTTCAAAACCACGCGGGTCGTCGTGTTGCTGTCCAGCCCGGTCCCGATCCGCTCGTCCCCTTGGTCCACGAACTCCGCCTTGGAAAGCCGCGTCTCCCGCGGCGCGATCCCAAGCCATTGGCCGTAAGCAATCAGCACCGGCTTGTCCAAGCCGAACAACTCCTCCTGTTCCTCCAACTGCTCCTCGCTCAGTCCTCCCTGAGACTGCGCGGAGGAAGTGCCCCGCTTGCCCCCTTGGTCGGATCCGCGCGCCGCCTGTTGCAGCATCCGGTCCATCGGACCGCCTGGTGCGAACCGCGTGATCGTGTAGCCCAGCAGCGTGATCCCGATCAAGGTCGGGAGGATCAGCAGCAGGCGGCGGACAAAATAGCTTTTCACAAGGAATCTCGCCCGTAGTTCTACCCGCGCACCGCTTTGTTGCAAGCAGAGCATCCCGATTTCCCTTCCCGCAGAAGCGATTTTCCAAAAATTCGCCTGCAATTCCGTCCGGTCCGGTCATGCTCCGCCCCGAGATGCTCCGCCGTTTGTTGACGATTTCCACGCCAATCTGTCTGCTGCTCCCTTCTTGC
>CAXTTX010000055.1:7647-14501 GCA_964247045.1 uncultured Verrucomicrobiales bacterium
CCAAGGAGGGCATTCTGATCGTCGGAAATTCCAACGAGCCCAAGGGCCTGGACCTTCACGTCGTTTCTGGCGTGTTGGAAGACAACATCTTGCGGTGCCTTTTCGAGGGTCTCGTCACCAACGACGCCTCCGATGACCTCGCCTCGCCTCCCGGTGCTGCCTTGGAAGTGACTTCCGACCCCACGGCCACGATCTGGACCGCGAAACTCCGCCCGGACGGGAAATGGTCGGACGGCACCCCGGTCACCGCGCGCGATTACGCCTTCTCCTACGAGCGCATCCTCACCCCGGAACTCGGTGCGAAATACTCGGACATGCTCTACTTCCTGAAGGGCGCGGAGGATTTCAACCGCGGCAAGACCAAGGACTTCTCCACCGTCGGCGTCGAGGTCGTGGATGACGACACCCTTCGTCTCACGCTCCGGGGGCCCACTCCCTACTTCAAGGAAATCCTCAAGCACTACACCTGGTGGGCCGTCCCTCGCCATGTCGTTCTCAAACACGGCACCATCGCCCAGCGCGGCAATCCGTGGACCCGCGTCGAGAACATCGTCGGCAACGGCCCCTACAGGCTCAAGTCCTGGCGCCGCAACGACCACATCGAGGTCGAGCGCAACCCCAATTACTGGAACGCCGCCAACGTCACCCTCAATGGCGTCCGCTTCCTCCCCATCACCAATCTCTACACGGAAGGCCGCATGTTCCGCGATGGCCAACTCCATGTCACCTACGCCGCCACTCCCGAGATCGTCGATCTCATGAAACGGGAGCACCCGGAGCAACTCCGGCAGGAACCCTACGTCGGCACCGCCTTCTATCGGTTCAATGTCACGCGAAAGCCTCTCGACGACGTCCGCGTCCGCCAGGCCCTCAGCCTCGCCATCGACCGTGAGGCCATCTGCAACAACGTCTTCCGCGGTTACAAGCCCGCCTACGCCATCACTCCGCCGATGGGCACCTACGATCCGCCCCACGTCGCGGTCCACGACAAGGAGAAGGCGAAACGTCTCCTCGCGGAGGCAGGCTATCCAAGTGGCAAGGGCTTCCCCCGTCTCAAGATCCTTCTCGCCAGCAAGGAGACCGCCGCCATGCTCGCCCAGGCCGTCCAGGCCATGTTGCGCGAGAACCTTGGCATCGACAACATCGAGATCGAACAGAAGGAATGGGCGGCCTATCTCGAGTCGACCCAGAATCTCGAATACGACATCGCCTACGGTGGCTGGATCGGTGATTACCTCGACCCGCTCACCTTCCTGGAAATGTGGATGCCCGGCAACGGCAACAACAACACCGGCTGGGAGAATCCCGCATTTACCGGCTTGATCCAGAAATCCCTCGTCGAGTCGGATGCCGCCCGCCGGTTCGAGATCCTGAAAGAGTCCGAGGGCGTCCTGATGAACGACGCGCCCATCCTCACCGTCGCCTGGCAGGCGCGCAACTACCTCATCCAACCGTCCGTGCAGGGGTGGAACCCGCTTCTGCTCGCCCACAATCCTTATCACCTCATGCGGCTTGTTCCTCAGCCGCCGCCTTCCCCGGCGTCCCCGCGTCGCTGATTTTTTCCTCCGCCATGTTCCGCCTCATCATCAGTCGCATCGGCCAGGGAATTCTATCTCTCTTCATCCTCATCACCATCACCTTCTTCCTTGTCCGGGCCATGCCCGGCAGTCCTTACACGGATGAAAAGGCGGTGCCCGAGCACGTCCGCGCGCGTCTTGAGGAACTCACCGGCCTGAACAAGTCCCTGCCGGTCCAATACTACACCTACGTCTCCAACCTCCTCTTCAAGCAGGAGATGGGACCCATGCTCCGCAAGGATGGCGTGGAGGTTTCCGAAATCATCGGCGAATCCTTTCCCGTCTCCTTGAATCTCGGTCTCATCTCAATCGGCATCGCCCTCGCCGTGGGAATCCCCGCGGGCGTCCTCGCCGCCGTGAAGAAGAATACCTTCTGGGACTTCGCCAGCGTCGGCGGCGCCCTTGTCGGGATCTGTCTGCCCAGCTTCGTCATCGGCCCGATCCTCGCCGTCACCGCGGGTCTTGGCTTGAAGTCCCTCAACGTCGCCGGCTGGTCCTCCCCCGGCGATTGGATCCTGCCCGCCGTCACCCTCGGCCTCATCAATGCCGCCTATCTCGTCCGCATCACCCGCGGCGGCATGCTCGACGTGCTCACGCAGGACTACATCCGCACCGCCCGCGCGAAAGGCGCGCCACCGCTCCGCATCGTCATCCGCCATGCCCTGCGTGGTGGTCTCATCCCCGCCGTCGCCTTCGTCGGCCCCGCCTTCGCCGGCATGATCTCCGGCTCCTTCGTCATCGAAACCATCTTCCAGGTCCCCGGCATGGGCCAGTTCTTCGTCAATGCCGTCACCGACCGCGAGTACTTCCTCATCCAGGGCCTCGTCCTCTTCTACGGCTTCCTCATCTTCGGCGCGAACCTCATTGCCGACCTCGCCCTCATCTTCCTCAACCCCCGCCTCCGCAAAGCCTGAACCCCAGGGTTCGTGGTTCCGCCTTCAGGCGGTCTTTTTCTCCTCTTCCTGAAAACTGAAAACTAGCAAACATCTTATTTGATGGAAAAAGGAACCTCACTCTGGAAAGACGCCTGGCACCGGCTCTCCCGCAACCGCCCCGCGGTGGCCAGCCTCGTCCTGCTCGTGCTTGTCATCCTCCTCTGCTTCATCCTCCCGCTGCCTTTCTTCCAGATCGTCAAGAATCCCTCCCTCATCAACCTCTCCAATCCCGTCGCGGACCCCTCCGCGCAACACTGGTTCGGCACCGACCAGTTGGGCCGCGATCTCTTCGCCCGCGTTCTCTACGGCGGCCAGGTCTCTCTCCTCGTCGGCCTCGTCGCCACCGCCGTCTCCGTTTTCATCGGTGTCATCTATGGCGCGATTTCCGGCTACGCCGGCGGCAAGCTCGACGATCTCATGATGCGCTTCGTCGACATCCTCTTCTCCTTGCCTTTCCTCGTCCTTGTCATCCTTTTCTCGCTCATCGTGGAAAAATCCACCGACGACGTCACCGACTGGATCGTCAGGAGCACCTCCTGGAGCCGTGACCGCGTGGCTCCCATCACCTCGCTGATCCCCCTCTTCATCGCCATCGGCGCCATCGGCTGGCTCACCATCGCCCGCATCGTCCGCGCCTCCGTCATGGCCATCCAGAAGCAGGAATTCGTCGAGGCCGCCGTCTCCCTCGGCCTCGGCCGCGCCCGCATCCTCTTCCGCCACATCCTTCCGAACGTCATCGGCCCCATCATCATCTACACCACCCTGGCCGTCCCGGGTGTCATGCTTCTGGAAAGCGTCCTTTCCTTCCTCGGCCTCGGCGTCAAGCCGCCTAACAGCTCATGGGGCAGCCTCATCAAGGAAGGCGCCGACCGCATGGAAATCGGCTGGACCCTCCTCTTCTTCCCATCCCTCTTCTTCTCCACAACCCTTTTCGCCCTCAATTTCCTTGGCGACGGCCTCCGCGACGCCCTCGACCCGAAGTCCGCGAAGGACTAGCCCGCGTCTCTTGCTCAAGCAGGGACCGCACTCCGTGCGGTCCCGTTGGGGCAGGCCACACGGGGGTTGAAAGGCGAAGTTTTATTGCTTCGCTGAACTTGCGAAATGCATCGGCGATAGCCCCCACTTCAACGGGATTATTCCGAATGGTCCTCATTCCGGCCACAGGGCATTTGGGAGTTGGCTCGGAGCCCTGAAACGTCCATATTTCCTTATGGGTTTTGACTCCAGCCGCCGCGTGTGGGTGAAACGTTTCGTCTTCGGAACGGCCGCCTCCATGGCGCTTCCCCGCTGGTCTGGCACCCTCCTGGCCCAAGTCGAGGAAACCCTCCCGGAATCCGCCACCATCCGCCTCAAGTCCGCCGACTACCCCATCCTGGAGGCTCCCGGCGGCTCCGTGCAAATCCGCTTCAACGAGCTGGTGAAACCCCTCACCATCAACCGTCTCTCCCCCCAGGAATTTATCACCCTCGATTCCATCTGCACCCATCTCGGTTGCACCGTCGGCACCTTCCGCAATGCGAACAACTGCATGACCTGTCCATGCCACGGCTCCCGCTATGACATCGAGGGCCGCGTCTTCCGCAACGGTTCCGGCGTCTCCTCCGAACCGGCACCAAATGACCTGAATCGTTTCGATACCACCTACGACGAGGCCACCGATACCATCGCCATCACCATCCCTGGCCTCGCCCTTGGCATCAGCTCCATCCAGGTCGTTTCTCAGGAGGAATCCGGCGTAATGAAGGTCCAGATCCGTTTTCCGGTGAAAGCCCGCTCCACCTATCAGATCAGCCACCAACCCACCTTGGACGCGGAATTCACCATCACCCCCTTCGCCACCGCCCCGGACTCCACCGATCTCGTCACCTCCATCACCCCCGCCGTCTCCGAATTCATCACCGCCTACATCGACGTCACCGGCCCCACCGGCTTCTTCGTCGTCGGCCTCATCCTCATCCCCCTCACCCCAGCCTGACGCTCTCCTCAGTAAGGAGCATGGACTTCTCGGCCATGCACAACGGCGAAGATTTCAGGGAGCTCCCGGACAAAGGCAAAGCAACGATCTCCCCTCTCTCCACCAACCCTATCTTCCTTTCGTGTCTCTTCCTGCCTTTCGTGGTTCTCTTCCGCACTCTACATTAGCCCCTCTCATTCTTTCTCGTCCCTGAGAACTGAACGCTAGCAACTGGCAAACTTCTTCACCTCATCATCAAATCATCCCCCGTCCCCATCACCCTATCCGGCCCCGCCGAATGGATCTCCATCAGATCCTTGCTCAGTTGATGGAAAAAATACGGCGTCCCCCAGCGGTCCACCAATTCCCTGCCTCCGTTCACTTCCAACCCTTCCGGCGGCCCCACCATCGCCCCCTTCGGGTTCCCTCCCATCATCGCCTTCATGATCTCCGCGTTGGTCCCCACCGGATTCTCTCCCATCAGCGTCCGGTAATCGCGCAACATCAGAACAATCTTGTCCAAGTCCTTCATCACCTCCGGGTCATTGTTCCCCATGCGCGCCGCTTGAACCCCCGGAACCGTCGAAGCCACCAGTGGATCCGCCGGATCACGGCTCGCGTTGGTTGCCTCGGCAGCTTCCTCACCACCCGGACTCTCCGGCACCGCGGGAACAGCCGCATCCGCAGCGGGCACCACAACTTCATTCTCCTTCGAAGCGTCCCCGGAACCTAATACCGGACCGTCCGTCTTTTTCTCCGCAACAACCTTTGCCCCTTCCGATCCACGCTCGCCTCCCCGGTTCACAAACCACAGCCCCGCCGCCACCCCGATCGCAACCGCAACCACGGCGATTCCCCGCATTTTCGTCGAACTCATCATATCAAATCAACCTCTTCATCCCTTTCTTTTTCATCCGCGTCCATCCTGTCCATCTGTGGTTCAAATTCTTTTCCTCCATACCCCATCCTCTTTTCATCTCCCTTTCGCTCCTCCGTCGGCAGAATCAATCGCGAACCCTTCCTTCGCCGATCTCAAAAACCTTCCGTGTATTCTGTGTATTCCGTGGTTCAAAAATCCCCGTCACTTGTTCTCCCTAAACCGGCTCTCAAATGAACCCCAGATTCGATGTCGCGAACCTCCCCAAATTCGGAAACACCGTCTCGATATGGTTCGAATCAATTCCAAACCACGTCGCCAGCGTCGCTGCGTATTGGTCCACCGCCGTCGTTGGAATCCAACGACCCGTGCTCGTGTCATCCGGCCCGTTCACCGCCAGCGTGGGGAACTTCCCATACGTCGCGCCGCCCTTCACCGCGCCGCCCACCACCAGGTGATGGCCGCCCCAACCGTGGTCGCTGCCCGATCCATTGCAAGGAAACGTCCTCGCGAAATCGCTCACCGTGAATGACGTCACCGAGTTCTGCAATCCGGCCCCGGTCCCGCGCAGCACCCCGATGTCACCCATCGCCTGATGCAGCGCGTTCATCGCCTTGCTCAGCTCCGTGAGCAGGTTCGAGTGTCCGCCTAAAATCACCTTCGCGTTGTCCGTCGTCGTTTGGCCCGCGTTGTTCGTCTGGACCGTGTGCGTGTCATACCCGCCCACCTGGATGAAAAAAATCTGCCGCTTCATGCCCAACCCCCCCGAGGCAACCGAACGGCTTCCCAGTTCGATCAACCGCGCCACCATCTTCATCTGGTTCATCAGGCTGGAACCAAACGCGGCCCCGCCATTCGGATTCGAGATCGTGGCGGGAAACCGCGTCGCCATCCACGCCGGCGAACCTTGTCCGGTCAATGCCGTGCTCAGGATCGCCGCTTCGGCGATGGAGTGGTCCATCACCTGCGCATAGGCCTTGGTCTGTAAATTCGATGAAACCTTGTCGATATTGAGGAAGTCCTGCAGCGCCGTTTTCCTCGCGCCGGACACGTTGCTCAACGTCACCGCGCCACCCGTGGTGATGGCATACTGCGGCGCGGCATTCACGTTCCCTACCTCGAAGATATTCGAACCGGCCAGCGTCACCGCCATGGATACCTGGCCGCCATCGTTTACATCCGTCGGGCTCGTCAGCAGATCCGCCATCCGCCCCCCCCAGCCGCTCGTATACGGCTGGTCCGGCAGCGAGGTCTGCCACTGCGTCTGCTGGTCGCTGTGCGAAAACAACTGCGGCGGCCTCGGCACCTTGCCCGAGGTATACTGCGCCTTCGTCATCGGGAAACTCAGCGTGCCCACGTTGAGGACCGGTGCCACGAAACCCTGGTCGAAGAGGTTCCGGATCTCCGGCATCGCGGGGTGAAAGCCATAGGTCCTGCCATCGCTCGCGGGGAAACCCGTCTGGCCATTGCGCGAGGCCATTGCCAGTGCCGTCGCGCCGCTGCCGTCCACG
>CAXTTX010000055.1:14511-14720 GCA_964247045.1 uncultured Verrucomicrobiales bacterium
ATCGGGATGCCGAGCTTTTCGTAGGTGCGGATCGCCGCGTAGTTCTCCCATTCCGAGGCCAGCGTCGGGATGATCATGTTGTTGGAATCATTGCCGCCATTCAGGAACACGCACACCAGCGCCTTGTAATCCGTGAGCGTCGGTCCCTGCGCCATCGCCGTGTTCAAGATCCGCAGTTCGCGGATCGTGTTGGAGAGCACCGTCGCGCC
>CAXTTX010000055.1:14730-17175 GCA_964247045.1 uncultured Verrucomicrobiales bacterium
ACGGCGATATGCTCGGGCCGCAGCGCCAGCCAGACCGTCGCGCCCAGCGCGGCAGGTAGCGTCCGCCTCAGGAAACTCCGGCGGGAAATGTAGGGTGCGTGGAATTCCGTGCTCATGGCTGGCTTATCGTTGGATGGCGTACTCGGCGGAGGTGACGATCAGGTGGACGATTGCCCGGACCCGGTCACGCATTTGCGTGTTGGTCGGCGTCGTGTAGGGGAAGTTCGTGGTATTCGCCACGTAGTTCACGATGGTGGTTCTCGCGGAGCCGCTCAGGGGGCCTCCGGTCAGCAGCGTGCCCAGGGTATCGACCAGATCGGGAACCCCCGTGTTGCTCGTCTGCTCCGGTGTCATGTAAAGGCTCAGGTCCGCGGTGAGCGCGCCGCCACCGCTCTTGAAGCTGGTGAATCCGTTCGCGTTCCCCGCGCTCAGCACGCTGCCCGTGATCGCGTTGGTCAGCGTCATCGTGTTCGAGTCGTTGGTGATCTGGAATTCCGGCGTAGTCATGCCCGCCCGCGCGATTTCTCCCGGATACTGGTAATCCGGATAAAAGAAGTTGAACACCGTCGCCGAGTTCAGCGGCGTCTGGTTCAGGTCGTTTTGCGTGTAGCTGATGTTCCAGGTGGAATAGCCCAGGGTCGCCGTGCCGCTCCGGTTGCCGGCGTCCATCGAAAGCGGATAGGCCACCATGCTGCTGCCTCCTTGCGAACCGTTGGTGATCGCCGTGGAGGTGAGCACGCTGAACAGGTTCGGCCCGGCGGTCGTGGCCACGGCATAGACGCCATCGGTCGCAGGAGTCGGGGAGTTGAACTCCTTGAAATCAATCTGCACCGTATCCGTCGCCTTCAGGTTGTGGTTCGGGGACGTCTGCAACGCGATTGAAGAAACACTGCCGCTCGCCGTCACGTTGTAGCCCCCGGTCAGGCGGGGGATCAGCACCGTGCCGCCCGTTGCCGTCGGGGAAGAGTCCAGCGTCACCTTGAATTCCGTGCCGGTCGATCCGGACACGGTGTAGACCTTGTCGAAGCCCGCGTCCAACAGGCCGCCGCTGGAGAATTTCAAGAAGACCTTGTGGCCATTGGTATAGCCGGAACCGGCGATCGTCGCCATGTTCCCCGTGGTCGTGTAGCTGGGCGCGCTCAGCCCTCCGAGATCCACGACGAAGTTGTAAGGCGTGATCGAATTGCCGCTGAAACTCGTGCTGAAGCTCACCCCGAGGTTGATCGTGAAGTTCGTCGCGGTCGCGCCCGTGACCGTGTACTGGCGGAGGGTGTTGAACGGCGCGGTGCTTCCCAAGGTCCCGCTGGTGAATTGGATCCACACGACGTCATCCGTCTGATACCCGGGAGCCGTGATCGTGGCCACCTCTGTCGGGATCGCTGGCTGGCTCGGCGGAACGGCAGGTTGGCCCGTCACGCTGTATCCGGGCGTGATGTTCTTCGTCGCGTAACTCGCTACGCTCGGGACCTTGCTGGAGTCGCCTCCCCCGTCGATGAAATTGCTGAGCAGGATGTTCTCCCCGTTGCCCAGGCGGTGTGGCACTGGTGTCGTGACCAGCAGGGATTGCAGGCCGAGCTGCCGGTAGCTTGCGCCGGGGATCGGCGCGGTGGGAAATGTCCGGGCCGGACCCGTCAACCGCAGCAGCGGTTCCCGTTGCTTGCCGAATTTCGCATCCGCGGCGGCGTTAGTACTACGCGCCTCGTAGTCCAGCAGGATGGACCGGAAGACTTCCTTCATGTCGCCCCGCGTTCCCGTCGCGATGCCATCCACGTTCTGTTCGCCATTGAAGGCCCGCACCACGCGGTGGACATACTCCGGTTTCGGGTGGCTCGTCACCAGCCGCTGGATCAATTGGCGGCAGACGTACGGACCCGTGGCCGAATTCGCCATGATGTTGTCCAGGGTCACCTCCAGGTCCTTCACGCCGTTCAGGTCGTACTGGTTGGTGATCGTCGTGGTCACCACGGTGCCCGGTCCAGCCGTCGGATCAGTCGACTGGACCGTGTAGGTGGACGTGGGATCTGTGGCTGTGTCGCTCTGTGAGGTAACCGTTGCCGCCGGAAGCACAACGTTGTCCAGCAGCACCTTGGTTCCCAACTCATGCCGGGTCGGCACCAGCACCATCGGGTCCAGATAGTTGGAGGAAGGACCGGTGTTCGTCGGCAGGCGCCCGCCTACCATGGCTTGTCCCCAGTTCCAGCCCGTGAAAACCCGCGCCATCCCCGTGATCACGCTCTGGTCGTAGGTCGGTACTGCGCTGCCGGTGGAATCCACCACCAGGGTTCCATCCGGCCACACGCGGTAGAGTCCTGCGGAAAACAACTGCAGGATCTCGCGCGCGTAGTTTTCATTCGGGTGCAAGCCCGTCTGGATGTTGCCCGCGGCGTTCCCCCGCATGTCCAGATAGACGACCATCGCCGAACTCAGCGTGACTTGCTTCAAGAT
>CAXTTX010000056.1:0-14496 GCA_964247045.1 uncultured Verrucomicrobiales bacterium
CGGGACCGCTCCAGTGGCGGACTTCGCGGCAACGCCCGTTTCAGGACAATCCCCGCAAGAGGTCACTTTCACGGATGCCTCGACGGCCCCCGGCAGCACGATTGCCTCATGGTCCTGGGACTTCGGTGATGGAGCCACCTCGGCGCTGCAGCATCCGACCCACACCTACAGCTCGCCGGGTGTCTATACCGTGTCACTGGTGGTCACCAACGCGCTCGGACTGAACCACCAGAAGCAGTCCACGGTGACGGTCTATCATGCCACGAGCCTCACGTTCACCGGCCAGATCGCGGACGGGCGTTTGCTGCCCGCGGCCAACTTCGCGAGTGCCACCGAGCTGCGTTTCTATCAGAAAGACGGTGTCACCCCGCTGGCCTTCCCGGGTGGAACCGGCGCTGCCGGGAATGCCGCCGCGATTGCCGCGGGCGGCGTCATCAACCTGACGCTCGATTTCCAGCTCACGGGAGCGGGACTGGTTGTTTCCGCGGGTGAACCGGCGGGTGATGGCGTGCAAGCCGCCTACGTGGGCATTCCGCTTTCCACCACCTCCGCCAGCCAGGCCGCAAGCGCCAGGTTTTGGCTTTCCGACACGATGTTGAGAGGAAAGGTCGTGGATACCAAGGGCGCGGTGGCACGGGTCGACGTGGGATTGTCGCGAGGCACACCAGGAGCTTGGCAGGCGTTCGCGGGTGGAGGCGTTACCAGCACTCCCTTCACCGGCTTCGGGCATCGGCTCGTCCCGGACGAACTGGGTTACTATCATATGCCCATCCCCTCTGGCAGCGGTGGTGCGACCTTCCATCTGGACACGTCGTTGGACACGCTGGCCGACAGCCACGGCAAGGTCGCGAAGAGCGTGGAGGTTGCCGCGGGCGCGGCCGTGGTGCAGAACCTGACGATCGGCCTCTATGACGGCGGCACCGGCGAGGCCAACCTCTCGGGCATCGCGGTGATCCCGAATGTGAATTACACCAGCCAGATCCAGACGATTTTCAGCAACTACTGCGTGGCCTGCCACAACGACATCGCGACCAACAGCGGTGGACTGGACCTTCAGACCGGAGCGTCCTTCGACGAACTGGTGAACCATGAAAGCGCGGAAGCTCCCGGAGTGAAACTGGTGGAGCCCGGCCGGCCGGACCGCAGTTATCTGATGGAGAAGATCAACGCGACCTTGCCCCAGGTGGGGACATCCATGCGGCCGGGTGATCCGATGGCGCTGGCCGAACGGGCGCGAATCCGCGACTGGATCACGCAACTGGATACCGGTGGAAAGCTTGAGTTCACGGCCTTGATCCTGAACGCTTCGGAGGGATATACGGATTCGGCGGCCACGATCACGGTGAGGCGCACGGGGGGCAACTCCGCCGCGGTTTCCGTCACGGCGGCCACGGTACCGGGAGGGACAGCAACGGAGGGGGTGGATTATACGGCGACCTCGACGACGCTCTCGTGGGCCGCGGGTGACAGCAGTGCTAAGACCTTCACGATTCCGATTCCCAGCGACGCGCTTGCGGAAGGAGATGAGACCGTGAATTTGCAACTAAGCCTGCCCACGGGTAGCGCGGTGCTCGGGCCCTTTGCAACGGCAACATTGCTCATCGCCGACCAGCCTTATGGGGTGTGGGGTGTGGAGATCTTCGGAGAAGATGCGAACACGCCGGAAGCGGCGGCGACCGCGGACTACGATCACGACGGACTTGTGAACCTGATGGAGTATGCGGCTGGTTCGGATCCGAAGGTGCCACAAGGAAACGTGGTGACGGTTGAGGCGAACGAAGCAGGGAAACTGGAGCTTTCGTTCATTCCCAATATCAACGCGACGGATGTGGGTTATGTGGTCGAGGCCAGCGAGGATCTGGAGGCGACGACGTGGGAGGTGCTAGCGAGTAAGGCGGGAATGGCGGAATGGGTCGCGGAGGCGGGGGTGACGATTTCGACGGTTTCCGAAACGGGGCAGGTGACGATCACGGATTCGGAGACGGTGAGTGGGAATGAGAAGAGGTTCCTGAGGTTGAGGGTCAGGAGACCGGCGGAGTGAATGCGAACGTCAAATCGTCAAAAGAAAGGGCCGCATTACCGCAACGACCCCCATGACCGAAGCACCGGGACGAGACGTCCCGGAAACGGACTGGGATGGGACGTCCCAGCCACAGTGCGATAAAGCGTGCACGTGGGGCGGGATCATGGTTTCAAGCGCGGAGTGAATGGCCGCGCGGTGCAATTGGACGGGCTCAGGGCAATCGCCATGATGGCGATCTGCTGGGACCACTGGTGCCCTGCGGGGTGGCCACGGATCTTTCCGTTCGAGATCTTCCTGTTCTTCTTCCTGGTCCTCACGGGCTATCTGGTGACGACCTCGCTGCTGCGCGAGAGGGATCGTTCGGAACAACGGGGGGGACCCTGGAAGGTGGCGGCCTTGAAGACCTATCAGATCCGGCGCGGGCTGCGGATCCTGGTTCCCTATTACGCCGCGCTGGCGCTGGCGCTGTTGGTGATGGCACCTGACGCGTGGCGTGCGTTTCCGTGGTATTTCTTCCACCTTTCGAACTTCCACATCGCGACGCTTCCGGACTGGCCGGGTGGCACCAACCACTTCTGGTCGCTGTCCATCCAGCAGCAGTTCTATCTGGTGTGGCCGTTCGTGATCTGGTTCCTGCCGCGCAAGCTGCTGGTACCGGGGGTGTGCCTGTTCGCGGCGCTGGGTCCGGTGTCACGCGTGTTTTATGACAGCTTTCTGCCGTGGTTCCACCGGCCGGATGTGCTGACCTGGATGACTTTCGACTACTTCGGGCTCGGCGCTTTGCTGGCGTTGGCGGTTCACCGGGGGATGTCATACGAAAGTCCGGTCTTGCGGGCCGTCTCGTGGCTTGGTTTCGGGGCGTATCTGTCGATCTTCGGCGCGCACGCGGCGGGCTGGCCGACCTTCGGGTTCCGACCGTTGCAACAGACATTCCTATCCATCGCGCTCTGTGGATTCATCGCGAGCGCGATCACGGGTTTCAGGGGTCCTGCCGGGAGGATGCTGGAGGGGGCCTTCCTGCAACGGGTGGGACAGCTTTCCTATGGGGTCTATCTGTTCCACAATCTCGCCCCGCTGGTGGCAGGGAAGATTTTCTTCTTTTTGTGGTTCCCTCCGTTCGGGGGGATTTTCGTGGAAATCCTGAAAATCGTCGCGGCGGCGGCGGTCACCTGGTGGCTCACGCTGGCTTCCTGGCGGTGGATCGAGGGGCCGCTGCAGGGTGTTCGGTCGAAAATGGTGAGGGGGTAGGCGGGAAGACGGTTTGGGAAGAGGCCGGGGTTGAGGGGCGGAATGAATTATGACGGTGCCGGTGGGAGAGGCGGGGGGTGATGGGGTGGATTGAATTTTGACGGTGCGGGTGGGAAGAGGCGGGGGTTGGTGGGGCGGAATGAATTCCGCGGTCCCGGTGGAAGAGGCGGGGGTTGATGGGGCGGAATGAATTCCGCGGTCCGGGCCCACGCTGACGCGGGCACCCCCGTGCTCGACATTCCCAAGCCCGTCCTGCAAATTGACCGTCCCGTGCGGCCCGGAGCGGCGACATCCGCCCAAACCGCCCGGCCAGCCGCGACATTCACCAGAGACGATTCTGCTCACGCACCCCGGCATCATGGCTTCCTCATTTCTTCCGAAACCCTTCTCCCACAACTACGAAATCGCCCCGGAATACGGCAAAAGCGCTGTCTATTTTTCCAGTGAGTTCGCGATCGACCAGAGCTTCAAGATCTATTCCGGGGGTCTCGGTTTCCTAGCGGGCTCGCACATGCGGGCCGCCGCCGCCCTCCGCCAGAACCTGTGCGGCATCGGCATCCTGTGGACTTACGGCTACTACAACCAGGCGCGGGGCGAGGACCGCGAGCTTGCGGTGCAGTTCCGCAAGAAGGAATACGCCTTCCTGCAGGACACGGGCATCCGCTTCACGGTGCCGGTCCACGGCCACCCGGTCTGGGTGAAGGCGATGTTCCTGCCGGGCGACATTTTCAACACCGTGCCGATGTTCTTCCTCAGCACGGACGTTGAGGAAAACGATGATCTTTCCCGCGCCATCACCCACCGCCTTTACGACCAGGACCACCTCCGCCGCATCGCGCAATACATCATCCTCGGCGCGGGTGGTGCACGGCTCCTCGATGAGCTGGGCGTCGATCCGGAGATCTGGCATCTCAACGAGGCCCACGGCCTTTCCGCCGCCTTCCATATCTACGAGAAACACCGTAGTTTGGACGAGGTGAAGAAGCGCCTGGTCTTCACGACCCACACGCCCGAGGAGGCCGGCAATGAAAAGCACGGTTTCCAGCTCCTTCACGATTTCTCCTTCTTCGGCAGCTTGCCCCAGGAAGAAGTCCGGAAAATCACCGGTATCGACGGCGAGGAATTCAACCACTCGCTCGCCGCGCTGCGTCTCGCCCGGATCGCCAATGGCGTTTCCAAGCTCCACGGCGAAGTTTCCCGCCAGATGTGGAAGGGCTATCCCAACATCTGCCAGATCACGCACGTGACCAACGCCCAGAACAAGAAGTATTGGGCGGACCATGGTCTCGAGCACGCCCGCGTGCGGGGAGACGCCGAGGAACTCCGGCACCGCAAGCGCGAGCTGAAGGAGCGCCTCTTCCGCGTGGTCGCCGACCAGACCGGCAAGCTCTTCAAACCGGACGTGCTCACCATCGTCTGGGCGCGCCGTTTCGCCGGGTACAAGCGTCCCGACCTGATCGCCCGCGACATGCGCCTGTTCCGCGAGCTGATCCATAACAATGACCAGCCGGTGCAGGTCATCTGGGCGGGCAAGCCCTATCCCTTCGACTACTCGGCGATCGACACCTTCAACCACCTGATCCGCCTGACGAAGGATTACCCGAATGCCACGGTGCTCGTGGGCTACGAGCTGGAACTTTCCCGCTTCCTGAAAAACGGCTCGGACATCTGGCTGAACAATCCGGTGGTCACCCGCGAGGCTTCCGGCACTTCCGGCATGACGGCCGCGATGAATGGATCGGTCAATCTCTCCACTTATGACGGCTGGGTGTGTGAGTTCGCGAAGGACGGCCACAACTCCTTCATCATCCCGCAGGCGGATCCCTCGCTGAGCCCGGAGGACCGCGACCGCCACGACTTGGCCGGATTCTATCAGATCATGAAGGAGAAGGTGCTGCCGCTCTACTACGGCAACCCGGCGGGCTGGAGCAAGCTAGTACTGAATTCCATGAACGATGTGGTCCCGTTCTTCGACGCGGACCGCATGGCGGATGAGTATTACAAGAAGATCTACGCATGAGGAGGGAGGGGCATTGACGAGATGGATTTTCAACCACGGATTTCACGGATTTCACGGATTTCACGGATTTCACGGATTTCACGGATTTGAAGAACAGCTGGTCCCAACAGGGAATCATACCAACCCAGAAAATGAAGTGACAGTTTATCAATCGCCCTTTGCTTTTAACCATTCAACCGCAGATGGGCGTGATGAACACAGATCAAGATGATGAATTGATTCACAAGGCGGAGGACATGACACCACTGATTTCACCGATTTACTGATTTGAAGATGGATCCCAGCGAACCTTTACCCGTTGGTTTTCGTCGGGCCTGCCCCAACCGGACCGTTAG
Organism: uncultured Verrucomicrobiales bacterium; assembly: GCA_964247045.1. Taxonomy (GTDB): domain Bacteria; phylum Verrucomicrobiota; class Verrucomicrobiia; order Verrucomicrobiales; family Akkermansiaceae; genus Luteolibacter. The sequence goes on from CAXTTX010000056.1 coordinate 5,627, forward strand.
GGATAACGGTCCCTGCCTTTTAGAGTTCCCGTCTTTTTGAATCCATGAATCCAAGCTCCCTGGCAGAATCGCTCGCCGCATTGGTGGGCGCGGACAAGATCGGGACCACGGCGGATGTCCTCGCCAGTCATTCGGGTGACAAGTGGTCGGCCAGCCATGCGCCGGACGTGGTGGTATTCGCGGAATGCACGGAAGATGTCTCGCGGGTACTGGCGTATGCCAACAAGCACCAGGTTCCGGTGACGACGCGTGGCGCGGGTTTCGGCTATGTGGGTGGTGCGGTTCCGATCCGAGGCGGCATCGTGCTTTCGACGATGCGGATGAACCGCATTCTCGGCATTCATCCGGAGGATGGTGTAGCCATCGTCCAGCCCGGGGTCATCACCGGCGATTTGCAGGAGGCCGCGCGTGCCTTGGGCTGGGACTACCCGCCGGACCCGGCCTCGCTCAAGGATTGCTCGCTGGGGGGAAACATCGCCACCAATGCGGGCGGCCCGCGCTGCCTCAAATACGGCGTGACCCGTAGTTACGTGCTGGGCCTGGAGGTGGTGCTCGCCAGCGGCGAGGTGCTGCGCACGGGCGGACGCCTCCACAAGAACAAGACCGGCTTCGACCTCATCGGGATCTTCACCGGATCGGAAGGGATGCTCGGCATCGTGACTGAAGCGACACTGCGGCTGATTCCCAAGCCCGCGAGCCGCGCGATGCTGGCGGCAATTTTCCCCGAGTTCTCCATGGCCGCCGCCGCCGTGCAGGCCATCTTCAATGCGGGACACCTGCCTTCCGCGCTGGAGATCACCGACAGCTTCACGCTCGCGGCCGCCCGCCGCAGATTGGGAGAGGACATCTTTCCGCCCGGCGACGCCCATTTGATCGTGGAGGTCGATGGCAGGCCCGCGGCCACCGCCGCGGAGGCCACGGAATTGCATGAACTTCTCACCCGGTTGGGCGCCACGTTCATTGAAGATGCTCCGGACGAAGCCTCGTGCGAACGCATCTGGAAACTGCGCCGCGAGTTTTCATTCTCCCTGCGGGACACCGGTCTAACCAAGCTGAACGAGGACATCGTGGTGCCGCGGTCGAAGCTGGTGGAACTGGTGACCTTCGCGCACCAGTTGGAAAAGCGGACGGGAATTCCCATCGCGTGTTTCGGCCATGCGGGCGACGGGAATATCCATACGAACCTGATGGTCGGGGATTACCAGGATCCGATCGTCCGCGAGCATGCGGATGGGGCGCTGGACGAGTTGTTCACGTGGATTCTGGAACATGGTGGAGCGATCACGGGTGAGCATGGGGTGGGTCTGGCGAAGAAACCGTGGATTCACGAGGCGCTGGGGGAGGTTTCGTTCGTGACCCACCTGGCGGTGAAGAGGGCTCTGGACCCGCATGGGATTTTGAATCCGGGGAAGTTTTTGGATTGATCGCGTAGGAAGTTTCAAGAACCTGGCGAGCTGTGATATGGCCGGGCAGCCACCCCCTTGAGGCGTCGCGACGCGACGCAAAATCCCGTGGATTTACCGGGTTCCGGGGATTTCATCCCCGGCCAGGATCAACCGTCGCGCCGCGAGAGGGGGTAACGTGATCGCGTAACAGGAATTCCCCTACTGAATTTCGGGACCGTAGGGGTATCCACTACAAGAACTTCCGGGGGTGGTCATCTTGACCCTTCGCGGCCCCGGTTGTTACTGTCTCCGCATGATATGAAGAGTGTGGCGCGTCACCGAGCCGCCTTTTCAATCTAACATCCACCAACAACGGCGCTTCCTCCGGAACCATTAAAAACCCAGCCCTCCGGGGGTGGCGTTGAAGTTGGTGGGTGCCTCGCTTTCCATAACTCCCCCCACCCCGTCATGAACTTCACGCGCGAACCCGACGTCACGTCTTCCGGTGCCCCCGGACAGGCTGACGCCGAAATCACGCCCCTACCGGACGCCGCCGAACGGCACAAGGTTCTGGTCGAGTGGAACAATACCCGGCGCGACTATCCGCGGGAAAAATGCATCCACGACCTGTTCCGCGAACAGGCGGCCCGTACGCCTGACGCCATTGCCCTCGAGGAGCAAGGCGAGCGTCTCACTTACGGCCGCCTGACCGAGATTTCCGATCATCTCGCCCGGCACTTGCGCGGCTTGGGCGTGAAGCCGGGTGAACTCGTGGGCATGAGCATCGAGCGCTCCTTCGAGCGGATCATCGCCCTCCTGGGCATCCTCAAGGCGGGGGCCAATTACTGGGCGCTGGAGGAAAACCTGCCGGAAGAGCGCCTCGCCTATCTGGTGAACGATGCCCGCCCCGGGATCATCCTGGCCACGGAGGCGTCCCGCGGCAGCCTGCACGTTTTCCATGACGTCACAAAGGTGGTTGTCATCACTGAACTCCTGGCATCTCCCGCTGCCGACGACATTCCCCTGGAGTGTCCTCTCTCCCCGGGGGAAGCCGCCTACGTCAGCTATACCTCTGGCTCCACCGGGAAACCCAAGGGTGTCGTCGTGCCACACCGCGGCGTCGTCCGACTGGTCAAGGGAACGGACTATGTGAATCTGGACGAGCGTGAAGTGCTCCTGCACATGTCCCCCCTGTCCTTCGACGCCTCCACCTTCGAAATCTGGGGGGCCCTTCTCAACGGGGGCAAGGTCGTCATTCTCCCTCCCGGCCAGCCATCACTCGCCGAAATCGCCGCGGCGATCCAGCACCACGAGGTCAGCACCCTGTGGCTTACCGCGGGCCTCTTCCACCTGATGGTGGATGAACAGATCCACAATCTCTCACCGCTGCGCCAGCTCCTGGCGGGGGGCGACGTGCTTTGCCCCAAGCGCGTGATGAAGGTGCGCGAGACGCTGCCGCGCTGCCGCGTCATCAATGGCTACGGCCCCACCGAGAACACCACTTTCACCTGTTGCCACACCGTTGGCGACGGATCCGAGTTGACGCCCGCTGTGCCGATCGGCCGCCCGATCGCGAACACGACGGTTTACGTGCTCGATCAAGATTTGCAACCCGTCTCCGTCGGCGTTCCGGGAGAACTATATGTCGGCGGGGACGGTGTTGCAATTGGCTATCTGAACCAGCCGGAGATGACGGCCCGGAGCTTCATCCCGGATCCCTTCAGCCAGGAGCCAGGAGCCCGTCTTTACAAGACCGGCGACCGGGTCGCATGGCGGCCGGACGGAGCCATTGATTTCCTCGGCCGGATGGACAACCAGGTGAAAATCCGCGGTTTTCGCGTCGAGCTTGGCGAGATCGAGGCCGAACTGCGCGGCTGCCCCGGCATCCGCGAGGCCGCCGTGGTGATCCGCGAGGATGTCCCGGGCTATCCCGTGCTGGTCGGCTACATCGTGCCGGCGGAAGGAAGCTCCGTCATCGCCGCTGAAACCAAGGCCGGCCTCCGCGAGCGCCTGCCGGAGTATATGGTGCCCTCCCACCTGGTCACGCTGGACCACATTCCCCTTTCCTCCAGCGGCAAGCTGGATCGCAAGAATCTTCCCGCACCCGAGGCGGGAGTCCCTGACCTACCCCCAGAACCAAACCAAGAACCAATCAAAGAAGCAAACGGCCCAGCCGACCGACTCCAACTGGAGTTGACGGAGATCTGGGAGCGCTTGTTTCACCGCCGGGGCATCCGGCGTGATCAAAACTTTTTCGATCTCGGGGGACACTCGCTGCTCGCGGCGCGCCTCGCCTCCGAGATCGAAAAGGCGTTCGATGTCAAATTGCCCATCGCCGTCCTGCTCCAGTCCCCGACGATCGAAAGCCTCGCCATGCGGCTGGTGGAGGAAAACTGGACGCCGCGCTGGTCATCCATCGTGCCTTTGCAAAAGCAGGGCAACAAGGCTCCTCTCTTCCTCGTGCATGGCTGGGGGGGCGATGTTTACGTTTTCCTCGATCTGGCAAAGCAATTCGCCCCGGACCGGGCCGTTTACGGCATCCAGGCGATCGGTCTCGATGGCAAGGAAGGACGGCATACTTCGGTGGAGGCCATGGCGGCCCACTACGTGAAGGAGATGCTGTCCGTGCAACCGGAAGGGCCCTATCATCTCGGCGGCTACTCGCTCGGCGGGATCATCACCTACGAAATCGCCCGCCAGCTCCGGGAGCTGGGCCACGAGGTGGACCTGCTTGCCCTTCTGGACAGCTACCCCATCGGCCCGATCCCGCGGATGGCCTACGCCCGCACCGTGGGGCCCTACCTCATCAAGCGCACGGTCCACCACTTCACGCGGATGTGCAGGATGCCGCACCGTGAACGGATGGAATATTTCAACCGCCGCCTGATCGAGTTGCGCAACCGCATGACGCGCAACCGCGATGCGGTCGACTTGCCAGATTCGGTGAAGCAGCCGGAAGCCGACACTCCGGTCGTTCCCGGCTTCGGCGATTATTACCACGCTCTGGCGGCTGCCTACCGCATGTCCCATTACAACGGCCCCGCCCACGTTTTCGTCAGTGGTGAGGCTGATCCGCTGGAGGTGGAGTCCTGGCGGCACATCATCCGCGGGCGGGTCGCCTACCACAAGATTCCCGGCGGGCACTTCGAGATCCTGGACTCGGAAAATGTCCCGGCCATGGCGGAGGCACTCAAAAGCGCGATGGAATCTCCGACGACGGCGGGCTCCATCACCACGAGGGGAATTCTGGACGAGGAATGGTTCACCAGCGGCTCCGCCAGCAACAAACACCGCAACGCCCCGCTCTGCGATTCCTTTTCCCCAGGGTTTCCGAACCATCCGGCGCTGGAGGACGAGGAATTGTCCCGTTCCTGATTTCGGGTGAATCCCGTGCTTGAGGCCGGCCCCGGCTCCGGGTAACACCAGTGGCGTGGCCGCGAAACCCAAAACAACCTCCCAAAACGCCGGAAATTTTTTCGCGGTCGTCGGCAGCGACGAGGGACTCGTCCGGGAAAAGGCTCTGCTGCTTTACAACAAGCTGACCGGCGGCCTGGACGATGGTTTCACGCATGAGACCATCGACGGCATCGCGGACAATTCGGAATCCGCCCACGAGATCTGCTCCACCACGATCCAGGCGCTGCTCACCGTGCCGATGTTCGGTGGCGACAAGGTCGTTTGGCTGCGCAACGCGAACTTCCTCGCGGACAACGTGACCGGGCGCTCGCAGCGTACCGAGTCCGGAGTCGAGAGTCTCCGCCAGACGCTTGAGAGGGGCATTCCGGACGGGGTGAAATTTCTCCTTACCGCGCAGGGTGTGGACAAGCGCCGGTCGTTTTGGAAATACGTGGAGAAGGTGGCCGACGTCCAGGTGCATGACCGCATCGACACGAGCCGGGACGATTGGCAGGAGCAGGTGGCTCATCTGGTCAACCGCCGGGCCTCGGAGCTGGGACTATCATTTGATCCGGATGCGCTCGCCCTTTTCGTGATGCTCGCCGGCGAGCAGTCGCAGCAGATCGGGAACGAGCTGGAGAAGCTGGATCTCTATCTGGGAGAAGAGCGGCGCGAGGTGACGGAAGAGGACGTGCGCGTGCTGGTTCCCCTGAGCCGGGCGGCGGTGGTTTTCGAGATTGGGAAGGCGATCCAGCTCGGCAATGCCGCGCGCGCGATCCAGCTCATCGACCAGCAGCTGGAGGCGGATGAATCGGCCATCGGGATCATGCGGGCTTCGGTGATCGGTGTTGTTAGAAATCTTTTCATGGCGAAGCTCATCATGGAGAAGTTCAAGGTTCCGACCGGCAATTATTCGGCTTTTTCCGGCGGGCTGAACCGGCTTCCGGAGACGGACCGCGCGTGGCTGCCGCAGAAGAAGGACGGCAGCGGGGTGAACGTTTTCCCGATTTTCCTGGCCGCGGACAACGCGCGGAATTTCGAGCTGGCGGGGCTGCAACAGGTGATGGAGGCGACTCTCAAGGCGGATCAGGCACTGGTGACGACGGGGCTGGATCACCGTTTGATCCTGCACCGTCTCATCGTGGAGATTGCTTCCGCCAGAAAGGTGCCGGTGCGCCGATGAAGATGATCCTCCCGGCGATGCTGATCGGTTTGGTGGCCGGGTTGCTCGGGGCGCTGTGTGGCGTGGGAGGGGGGATCGTGATGGTGCCGGCTTTTGTATTCGCGTTCGGCTTCGAGCAAAAGCAGGCGGTGGCCACTTCCATGGCGGCGGTCATTTTGACGGGCATCGCGGCGACGACGAACAACGCGCGCGCGGGAGGACTCATCGACTGGCGGGTGGTTCTGGCGGTGGGGCTGACCTCGGCGGTGGCGGCGTGGTTTGGCAGCGACCTCATGCGGTCGATGAGCAACCACACGTTGACGCGCATCTTCGGGTGCGTGCTGGTGGTTTTCGGCGTGAGGATGTTGTGGAAGGGGTGAGTTTTCCGGGAAGGTGGCTGATCCCTCCTTGGAGTGAATCGGCGTTTTTTGTGCCCACAGCGGACGGGGTTCGTGCATAGGTGGCGGGTGAATTGGATTCCGTGCCCAGCCGTTTGAACGGTGGTGTCGCCCGGACCACCTCCCGAAAACCCACCCAGACATGATTCCCGGGACCTCCAGCCCTATCAGGAGCTTCCACCAGCGCTGGCTTGTGCCCGTGGCCTGGTGCGGAGCTATTTCGAGCCTTCCCGCCGCGACGGTGACATGGAAAACCAACGTCACCGGGTCCTATACGACGGGGGCCAACTGGAACGGGAACGCGGTGCCGGCGGCGGCCGATACGGCCCAGATCAACAACGGCGGGACGTGCCGGATCGGCAATGGAGCGAATGTCGCCGTTGGCAACTTGCAGGCAGCAAACGGGAGAGTCCTCATAGAAGGCGGAACGATTTCCAGCGGCAACCTGCAAAGCACGGGCGGTTTGTTCGAAATGACCTCTGGTGCGGTCACCGCGACGACGGACGTGAGGATTTCGGCGAGCAACGGGGAGTTCCGCATCGGAGGCAGCACGACGGCGAACCTTTCCAAGATTGTTGTCGGCTCGCTCGCCGGGGTCACGGGGACGGTTTTCACGATCTCGGGGAATGCCAGCGTCGTCCAGAACCAGACGGGTGCGAACCAGAACCGGGAATTGTGGATCGGCGGCAACAATGGTGGAGATGGAACATTGATCCTCCAGGACAATGCCAGCCTTACCAACAGCGCGCTCGGCTCGAACGCGGCGCAAGTGATGGTGGGGCGCTTCGCGGGCGGGGTTGGAGTTCTTACCGTTGGCGGGCAGGCAAATTTTCTGATAGACAATAATGTCGCCAACGCGGGAACCAACAACGCGCGGCGCCTGATCGTGGCGGATACCGGCAGCACGGGGACGGTGAACCTGAATGGTGGCACGGTGAGCACCATCGGTTTCATGGCCAACGGCAATCCCGCGACCGTGAACGCCAACGGCGGCACGGTGAAGGCGCTGAGGAACGAGGGGAATTTCTTCAATGGCTTCACGGGCACGGGCGGCACGGCAAACCGTTCGGTGAACCTTATGGCGGGCGGGCTTGTTTTCGACAGCAACGGGTTCGCGGTGACGATTCCCACGGTTCTCTCCGGCAGCGGTGGCGTGACCAAGAAAGGCAATGGCACACTGGTCCTTTCGGGGCAAAACACCTTCAGCGGAACAGCAACCGTCAGCGGTGGCGAACTGCGGCTCGATACGCCGACGCTCGGCGATACCTCCGCAGTCTCCATTTCCGGCGGGGGCATCCTAAACCTCGCCCATGGGATCGAGGACATGGTCGCGACGCTCACGCTGGATGGTGTCGCCGTGACTCCCGGCGGCACCTGGGGATCCAGTGCTTCCGGCGCCATGAACAAGGATGACGTCCACTTCGCGGGAACGGGTGTGCTGCAAGTGGGTCCGGTTCCGCCGGCCGATCCGGAGGTCAGCGGGCTGGACGGGGCGGAAGCGGTCGGCCCTTATTTCAACAACACGTTCAACGTGTTGCCTCCCGGACAATCCTCCGGGTGGACGGTGGTGAACGCTTTTCCCAATCTCACCTTTGTTGATCCGATCTGGCTGGCGGAGATTCCCGGCACCAGCGACTTCCTCCTCGTTTCCAAAACAGGGAAGATGTGGCGTTTCCCCAACGATCCAGCCGTGACGCAGGCACAGGTGGTACCCGCGCTCGATCTATCCGCCAGTACGATGGCGACCGAGGACCAGGGATTCTATCACCTCGCGTTTCATCCGGAGTTCGGCCAAGCCTCCTCGCCGAACCGGAATTACGCCTACATCTGCTACAGCCACAAGCCGGTGATCGATCCGCAGTTCACCCAGCCCAGTGGCAACCTCACGTTCTTCCGGGTCTCCCGGGTCACCTGGGATCCCGTCACGGGCACCTTCGATCCCGCGAGCGAGTTCCCGCTCATCCAGCAGTTCGATCCGCAGCGCTGGCATAACGGTGGCGCGCTGTTCTTCGATTCCGCGGGCTACCTTTATGCCACCTGTGGCGATGGCGGAGACGCGGGCGATTCGTTTGGCAACGGCCAGAAAATCAACCTCGGCTTCTTCAGCGGCATGTTGCGCATCGACGTGGACAACAAGCCGGAGCGCTCCCATGCGATCCGCCGGCAACCTTTGGAAAATCCCGGCAAGCCTACCGGATGGCCCGCGAGCTTCTCGCAGGGTTACATGGTTCCCAATGACAATCCCTGGCTCGATCCGGGCGGTTCCATCCTGGAGGAATACTTCGCCATCGGAATGCGCAGCCCGCACACGGCGCACTACGATGCCGTCACCGGGGACATCTGGGTCGGCGATGTCGGCCAGGCGACACGCGAGGAACTCGACCGCGTGACCAAGGGTGCGAACTGCCAGTGGTCCTATCGCGAAGGCATCGCGGGCGGGCCCAAGGCGAAGCCAGCCAACCTCATCGGTTTCGACAATCCGCCTGTCCATGACTACGGCCGCGACACCGGCTCCTGCATCATCGGCGG
>CAXTTX010000056.1:14506-17096 GCA_964247045.1 uncultured Verrucomicrobiales bacterium
CATGCGCTACCGCGGCAGCAAGTGGGCCAATGAACTTGGCGGCAGGGTTCTCTTCGGGGATATCGCCGAGGGCATGATCTGGACCGCCACCCTGGCCGAAAGCGGGCCACCGGTGATCGACGAGGTCTACGCGGGCTTCCGCACCGGCAGCAAGACCGGCATCGCCAACTTCTGCACGGACAGCGCGGGGGAGGTTTACATGATGGACCTCAATGGCCAGGGCAAACCCGGCGGCATCATTCGCAAGCTGGCCTTGCAGCCGCCCGCTCCGGAGCCACCGCGTTTCCTTTCCCAAACCGGCGTGTTTACGAACCTCGCCACCCTGGCGACCGCGCCGGGAGTGATTCCCTATGACGTGGCCAGCCCCCTCTGGTCGGACGGAGCGGAAAAAAGACGCTGGGTCATCGTCCCGAACGATGGCCATCCCAACACGCCGGCCGAGAAAATTTCCTTCAACGAGAACGAGAAGTGGGCATTCCCTCCGGGCACCGTCTTCGTGAAACACTTCGAGGTCATGGTGGACGAGCGGAATCCCGCGCTCACCCGGCGCCTGGAAACCCGCTTCCTGATCTGCACCGAAGACGGTGGCAAATACGGCGTCACCTACCGATGGAACGCCGAAGGCACCGACGCCGAGTTGCTGCCCCATGCCGCGAACCTCGATTTCAACGTGACGCTCACGGACGGCAGCGTCCAGCAACGGCGCTGGGACTTTCCCTCCCGCTCCGATTGCCTCCTGTGCCATACCCCGGCGGCGGGCCAGGCACTCGGATTCCGGACCCACCAGTTGAACAAGCAGTTCACCTACGCTTCCACCGGCAGGACCCGGAACCAGTTGAACACCTTCAGCGCCATCGGCCTGCTGGACAACCGCGTGTCACCCGCGCAAGTGGCCGATTTCCTCGAAGCCCGCAACATCCTGGATGAAACCGCGCCGCTGGAGCATCGCGTCCGCTCCTATATCGATTCGAATTGCTCGCATTGCCACCAGCCGGAGTCGACCGTGGAATTCTTCGACGCGCGGCTCAAAACCCCGCTGAACGAGCAGGGCCTCATCAATGCGCTGCTCCTCGGTCATTTCAGCCTCGGCCCGGACGGCCGCTACCTGAAACCCGGCATGCCCGACCTCTCCGCGCTCTATGTCCGCATGGCGAATGTCAGCAACGGCACCGCCATGCCACCGCTGGCGAAGAACCTCCTCGACGAAAAAGCCGTGGCCAAGGTGCGGCAATATCTCGAAAGCCTGTCTCCCGCTGAATTCGAGCCAGCGGGCACCCATCCCGCCCGCTGCCAGATCGGTGGTCCCTCGGGAGTCGTTTCCCACCCCTTCGAGGTCACGATTGTCTTCGACATGGAGGTGGCCGATTTCACCGCCGCGGACATCACCGTTACGGGTGGGAGCATCACCGCCTTGCGCGGCAAGGGTTACTACTACGTCGCCACGATCTTGCCCACGGCTCCGCAGGTGCAGGTTTCGGTGGCCGCCGGGGTGGTGAATCCCCAGGGCTTCGGCAGCGCGGCAGCGCCCCAGACCGTGGCCGTGAATTTCATCGACCCTGCGGACATCTACGGTCTCTGGGCGGCCTCGCACGGGATAGGCGGGACAGGCGGCTCCCACGACGAGGATGGGGACGGCATCACCGACCTGCTGGAATTTGCCTTCAACCTTGATCCGCAGGTGCCAGATCACCGGGTCTTCGATCCGTCGGTTTCCCCGCCTGCGGGAGTCCCCCGGTTGATCGTCACCCCGGAATCCCCGGGCCACCGGCTCGCCCTCCAATTCCTGCGCCGCAGGAACGTTCCCGGTCTGGCCTACTTTCCGGAATTCGGCAATGCTCCGGACTCGTTCCTGGCCGCCCCCGCCCTACCGGCGGTGGAAACCATCGATGACGCTTGGGAAAAGGTCACCGTCCCGGACGAGGCTGCCACCGGCCAGGAGTCCGGACGCTTCGGCAGGGTCCGCGTGCGGTGGGAATTACAGTGATCCTTATTGTTAGAGTTCCCGGCGGGTCTCGGAATTTTTCCTAGAAGAATTCGTCCCGGAGGGTATTTTCACAGGCATGAGAAAGTGCCTCCTCCTCTCCGCCATTGCCTTGGGGGTATTTTCCCCCGTCGGCCGGGCGGACGAGGCCGACAAGGAGCGCATCCGGGAACTGGAGGAGAAAATGGCCGCGCTGGAAAGGGAGAAGGCCAAGCCCGCGGTTGAGGACCCTTTCGAGTACACCCCGGGAGGTCTCCTCGACAAGACCGGCAAGGTGAACCCCGCGATCTCGGACGCCGTGCTCATCATCGAGGGCGACGAGTCGTCCGGCACCGGTTTCATCGTTTCGGAAGGTGGCAAGAAATACATCTACACCGCAGCCCACGTCTTTTCCGGCAACAGCAAGCTCACCATCCGCAACGCCTCCGGCACCAGCTTCAAGAAGTTCGGTGATCTGGAGGCCGCGGAAGGGGCCGACCTGGTGAGGATGGAAGTCCTCGAGGACGTGATCGATTCCCTGCAGTTGTACCCCGCCGATGCGGACATGCGGATCAATACCCCGATCGCCGCGCTGGGCAACGGGGGCGGCACCGGCGTGGTCTCCGTGGA
>CAXTTX010000057.1:0-5187 GCA_964247045.1 uncultured Verrucomicrobiales bacterium
ACGCTGGGGATGAATACCTGGCAGCTCAATCGTCCGTCGATGGCCAATCCGAAGGTCAACCAGCTCCAGGCATTGATCGAGAGTGGTCAACTCGAGGCCTCACCCGGCGACCTCAACCAGGCACCATCCTTCGCCGGCATCGGCGATACCAGCCGCAGCCTTGAGGATCGTTGCCGCGCCTACCTTGCCGTGAATTGCTCGCACTGTCACCAGCAGGATGGAGTCGCCAGCAGCCACTGGACCACCCGGCCCACCTACAGCACGTCCCAAAGCCGCATGATCAACGGCGACCTGAACACCGACTTTGGAGATCATGACAACAAAGTCATCGCTCCCAACGATCCAGACCACTCGATGATCCTGAAAAGGCTCAAGGGCGATGGCGTTCCCCGCATGCCCATGGGTAGCACAGGTCCGCTCGACCAAACTGCGATCGATCTCATCACGGAATGGATCAAGGCTGGCGCTCCCACCGCACGCTGAACCACAATCAAACAATGAAAACCCGCCTGTTCCTGGCTCTCGTTGCCCTCCCGCTTTTTCGAGCCCGTGCCGAACCGTCCCCCTCTCTCGCGGGACATGATTTCTTCTACGCGGGGGAAGCAAAGACCCAAGACATGTACATCGTCAAAAAAGGCAAGATCGTCTGGAGCTATCATAACCGGGGAAGCCGCGGGGAAATCAGCGACGCCGTCCTACTTTCCAATGGCAATGTGCTGTTCGCCCATCAATTCGGCGTCACTCTCGTCGACCCCTCGAAGAAAATTCTTTGGAACCAGGAAGCTCCGGAGGGATGCGAAATCCACACCGCGCAGCCCATTGGCAAGGATCGCGTGGTTTATATCCTGAATGGCCCGGAACCCAAGTGCGTGGTCGCCAATGTGACCACTGGCAAGAACGAGCGAGAGTTCCCCTTGGAAGTCGGCAACCGCGGTGGCACTCATGGCCAGTTCCGCCACGCCAGGCTGACTGCTGCGGGCACCTTGCTCGTCGCCCACATGGACCACGGCAAGGTTTCGGAGTATGACGATCATGGGAAAGAGCTCTGGACCGTGAAATTCCCCGGACCATGGGCCGCGAGCCGCCTGCCGGACGGCAACACCCTCATCGTTGGTACCAAGCTCATCCGTGAGGTCAAACCGACTGGACAATCGGCATGGGAATGCACCGCCGCCGACCTGCCGGATCACGAGATCAAGAACTTCCAGCTCGCGACGCGGCTTCCTAACGGAAACACCCTCTTGAACAACTGGGTCAATTCCTGGGATGGACCCATCGATACCGCGAAGGCTCCCGCCCAGGCGCTCGAAATCACGCCGGACAAGAAAGTCGTCTGGTTCCTGCGCTCTTGGACCGATCCGGCAAACCTCGGCCCGGCAACCACGTTCCAATTGCTGGATAGCCCTTCCGTTCCGGAGGACGTCCACTTCGGGGAATTCCGCTGATCGAAGGGCTCCGTATCAAATCAGTCCCCGAGGTGGAACACCAGCGAGCCGGATTGGAGCCCTGAGACCTTCACCGGCTGGCTGGAAGGACCGCTCTTCGCGGGCGTGATGAATTTCGACCCCATTGCGGGAATCGCCTTGAGGAAGGATAAATCGCCCGCCGGAAACGACACCGTCGTGAGCGGGTGGCTGATCCTCGGTGTCCCGATTCGGAGGTAGGTTCCCGGATCTCCGGCGGAAATCGTCAGTGGAACGGAATTGGTTTCAAAGGTGGCCCAGCGAAGTCCCGCGAAATACCCTTGGAACTCGGGAAATGTCCACGACTCGCCCGGCTGGAGATCGTTGCGGCCAATCCCATGAATTCCCAACATTGTGCCCCGCAAGCGGTTCTGCCAGACTCGGGCAGGCCCTTCGCCAAGCCACTTCACCGATTTGAATTCCGTCTCCGGATGGTCGAAGGTGATGCCATGATAGATGAACTCACCGTCGAGCTGATAAGAATAATCCAGCCGGAGATCTCCGCCCGCGGCCAAGGTCCAACGGAACCGCTCAGTGCCATTCGCCGCGGTGCTCTCCAGCCAATTGCTCCCAGATATGACTTTCGCTTTCCCGAACGGCTCCGGGGGAAACCGATCCGCTTGATAGGCCGCGCGCAAGCGCTTCACGACCGCCGGATTGCCATCCGCCTGGCGTAGGTTGGATAACCGCACGACAGCTACCTGCTGCGGGGGAAACTCGTATCGGTTCCCATCTCCGGTTCTGCGCGTTGCATCGTAAAGTGTTTTCCAGGCCCGACCATCACCGGAGATTTCTAACTTGAAACCCGCCCAATCCACATCCTTCCGTCCCTCCATCTCGATTTCCAACAAATTCAGCAACCGGGCGCCCTCCAGTCGCCACTCGTCTTGCGACCCTCTCGGAGCCTCGATCCATTGGACATCTCCCGTCGCGGGACGGGAAAAAACCAAACGCGGTCCATTGCTCAGCGCCACCGTCTTTTCACCACGTTTCAGGGCGCTGAGGAAGCCGCTGTCCCTGTTGAAGGTGGCGCTGACATCCCCCTCACGGAGTTCGATGTCCCCCTTGCCAGCCACCACCGCCCCATCCCCAGGATTCTTCGGAAGAACCGGAAAAGCGAGGCGTTTGCCTAGCCCCCGCGTGGGCCAATTCCAGGTCCACAGCTCCTTGCCCGTCGCGTCGATCGCCGTCACGGACAAGGTGTCGGCCAAACTCCACGCTGTCGGTAGTTTCAATGGAACCTTGCCACTTTTACCGGCGGCAATCCCAGGCGACTTCACCTGCCCGCCCGCCAAAACTTGCGAGCTCGCGTCCTTTCCGGGTCCGGGAAAACGCAACAGCTTCCAATCGAAACGGCATCCCGTGAGCGAGAGAAAATCGTAGCGGTTGTGGACATCAAGTGCCCCGTTGAACTTCTCATCCAGCACGGGAGCATCAATCTGCACCGGCGAGAAAACATCGCGCACGGTGTGATAGCTGCCCTTCTTTTCGTGCCGGGGGCCGAGGATACCGTCGGGCGCGTAGGTGCTGAAGACATCGATGCGGTTGTTCTGATCGGTCCTCATGATCCCTTCGTCCGCGAAGACCCAGATGAACCCGCCTCCTCCCACCGGCGAGGAACGGATGGCATTCCAATAATCCTCTAGGCCGGAACCCGCCCCGCCGTCGTAAAGCGCATGGATCATCTCCGTAGGCATAACGATATTCTCCCCGGCGAGGCGCTTCGTTAGATCCTCGAAGGTCGGGTAATGCTTCGTGTCGACCCCGTTCATGATTTCCCATGGATGCAAGACCAGTCGGTTCTGCGGGTCATAAAGCGCGAAATCACCATCCAGTTCACGGTTCCAGCCCCCTTCGTTCCCATTGTCCCAGAACAGGATGCTGGGATGATTCACGTCGCGGGTGACTGTTTCCTTCACCAGCTTCCTGCCATTTTCCGTGTCGTGCGCCTTCTGCCAGCCGCTGAGCTCGTCCAGCACATAGAGGCCTAACTCGTCGCAGGCGTCAAGAAACGCCACATCCGGCGGATAGTGGGACATGCGCACCGCATTCATGTTCATCGCCTTGATCAACCCGATATCCTCCAAGCAATCAGCCGTATCCAAGGCACGTCCGGTGTCCGCACGAAAACTATGCCGGCAGACGCCTTTGAGCAGGATGCGCTTTCCGTTGAGAAAAATCCCCTCTCCCTTGCGCACGCTGATCGTTCGGAAGCCGAACCGCTGCACCACGGTGTGGATCACTTGCGTTCCCTTCATCAGGGTGAAGCGCGCGGTATAAAGATTCGGGGTTTCCGCGGTCCAGAGCCGGGGACTGCCAATCTTCGAGGTCGTTGAAACCCGGCTGGCGCCCCCATTTGGGATCCCGGTGGAGAAGGGTTGCCCGACGGGTTTGCCGTCCCTTGACAGGATCTGAACATCCATCCGGTCCGCGTCCCGTGGCTCGGCCGACCCGAGATCCACATCCGCCTTGAAAAGCCCGTCCGCCCCCGCATCGATGGAAACCTGTTCGATGAATTGTTCGGGCACGGCCTCCAGATAGACAGGTCGATAGATTCCCCCGAAAATCCAGTAATCCCCCTTCCTCTCCGCCCTTTCCGTCCCCGGGTTTGCCGAGACCTTCGACACATCCACCTCCAGGATGTTCTCGCCTTCCTCCTTGAGCAGCGAAGTGACATCATGGCGGAAACGGTTGAAACCGCCCTGGTGCACCGGCCCGGCGGAGGTTCCGTTCACCCTGACCTCGGCATCCGTCATAACACCTTCGAACACAAGACGCACTCGCCGGCCTTTCCACTCGTGCGGCACGGAAAAACGGGTTCGATAAAGCCCGTGTTCGTCCGACTTTGGCCCGGGGCTGTTGCCATAATTATAGCTGCCGAATCCTTGTTGGTCCCATTGTGACGGCACGGGGATGGTCGTCCTCTCACCTGCCTTCCGGCCCTTGGTCACCGTGAACTCCCAAGCCACCGCGTCCTTCGGACCATGCCCTGAAAGGTATTTCAGTTCGGTCTCCACCGCCTGGGAAAGACCCGATGTGCCAAGAATCCACCCCAGCGGAGCCAAAAGAAAAGTGATGATCCTGCTGTTTAAAATCCTGTCGTTCATAGATTGCGTCCTTCTGCCAAAATCCACCCAGTAGCTGGCAGACGAGGATTCGTTCCGTGGCCGGAGTTCCTTACATCCAGCCGAATATTTCGACAGAATCAAGGTCCCCGGACCGGGAAAAGCGGCTACCTGTCCACACGGCTGGATCAATTCGCCGCCTTTTCCGGGGCTTCCATCCACGGCGGGAAATCACTGAACATCCGGACATCGGGTTGTTTGAATTTCGAATCCACGAGGGTAATGACAATGTCGCGCCGACGGGCGGTGGACTTCCAACTGGTGGACTGGCCGTTGACCCATTGGCCATTGCCGCTCAGGAATTCCACGACGACCGGATACATGTTGTAGTCGTTGACGTCCTTGGGATGGGGAAATTGCGCGAACTTGGCAGGAGGAATCTGGGGTGTCACCTCACCGGACAACAGGAAGCGAACCGGAACGGGCGATAAATTGATCGCACGCACAGCGCCCATCGCGAAGGTCCGGGTGTCATCGTCATAAGCGCGAACCTGATAGACATTCTTCCCCTCGCCAGTCTCCCCGGGTAAGAAAAGAAACAACTGTCGCTCCGAATTGCCGATGGGAACCTGGCAGACGAGTTCCCGCAATGGCTTGCC
>CAXTTX010000057.1:5197-17058 GCA_964247045.1 uncultured Verrucomicrobiales bacterium
CGGTCCTGTTCCCTTGTCGATATAGAACCGGGCGACATCGTCCTGGAAGGTGCCCTCAATGACCGGGGAGATATCCGTGAAGAGATCGATCTTCTGGCTTCGCGCGGGATCCGAGGCCGGAATCACCACACTCTGGATGCCCCCCGTTAGTTCCAGACAGAGCGTGCGGAAAGCGACCTTCCGGGTACCTGCCGCGAAAGCGGGCAAGGAGGAAAGGACTAGGAGCGCGGCCGCGCGAATGGATTTTTTCATGGAGGTGGGAAGACGGGACGAATCGGCTTTTTGATAGAATATTCAAATCTCGTTTTCATGCAACCAGCGAAAGGAAACGATCTTGAACTGCCGGCCAAAGGTTTGGTTGACTGGATTGGCAGCGGAGATGGCTGTCTGCGGCAGGTCCGCGTGATCGACAAACTCAGGAACACGCTGGACGGTCGCCTCGCACCAAGCACGGGCGACTACTGCTCCGCTGCTATCACGCGAATCGCCAAATGCGCGGATGCGGAAGGTATCGGAACGGACAGTGGCAAAGGAACCCAAGGCAGAAAGAATGTCACCTTGGGAGACCTCGCCGGGTGCACCAGCACCAGTACTGCGGTTGACTGCCTCATCATTCTTCCAGCCATAGCCTGCCACTTCGGAAGATCCGACAGGCCGGGCATTGGACGCCATGATATCGTTTATCTCCGTACGGTCGATGGCGGCCTGGAGGGCACCTGCATTGGTCATCTCTCCAGGAGGGCCCAAGCGGCGGTTAACAAACTCCGACATAGAAAGGAAAGGGCCGCGCTTCCGAACCTCATCCACGATCTCTTCCGCAAGATTCTCGATTTCCTTTTCGTCCAATGAGCGATAGCTATTCCACAACTTCTCCCTCGGGGTGACCGTGCTTCCCAGACCATTGACTGGCTGACGCTGGCGAAGAAAGGGCGTTCCGGGTGGATTCGATTCCAAAGCTCCCGCCGACAGGGGGACATCAGTGCCCGAAAGAGCCGAAAGAACAGACTTCCAGGCGACCACCGAGGTGCTGTTCACGTTGAAGCCACCCTTGGTCAGGATATAGGCAGCGGACCTAGTTGTTCCCGAGGAGGCGTCGAAAGACCTCGCATCGGCTGCCATTTCATCCGGGGCCTTTCCACCTCCCTTATATGGTGTGTTGCGGCTGTTCGGGAGGTTCCGCTCGCCAGAGAAGAAGGCATTGGAGAGTTGCTCCTGCGTCATCGACGACGCGCCCGCATAAGCAACCCCCTGGAGCGTGGCCAGGGTCGAGAACCAGTAGCGGTCCCACAACTGGTCATTGCCCAGCCAAGAATGGTCAAGGCAGATCCGTGACGAATCGGGATTGAAGAAGGCGGCCGACGAAGGAATGGCAGGATGCGCTCGTGACTCGCCGATGGAGTAGGTCACATAAGGAACACTCGAAATGCTACCGCCATTCGCGTGACGGAGTTGGGCGATGGATTGGAGGGGAGCCATCGGAATTTCATAAAGGGTCGCGTTATTGGTGCCGTTGGTGGAACCGTGGCCACCGAAGAAGAAACCCTGAACGGGAGTTTTCTTGGAATCCTGGATGCCACCGGATTCAATGGCTTTGCCGCCGCTCTTGATGGGAACCAGCGAGAATTCCAAGGGGCTAGAACCCGCGCTCGCGGAGGAACTGAAGTCACAGGTCGCCATCTGGAAGGCCGCTCCCGTATCTGCCACCGGGCGGCTCTTGGTGAAGGATTCCACAGTGGTCTTTGCGCCGACGCTAAAAATGGCAAAAGGTTTTGCCCTAACGTAATCTTTCACCTTAGTCCCGTTACTCTCATAAATCGTCTGGGCTGTGATAGGGCTGCCTCCGGCCCGAGGATAGACTTCGGGAAAACTTCTGACCTCAGGAAAACGTGGTGAGGTTCCTTCTTCAAGGATGGTCCCCAGCCTCGACTCGTTGAGGTAGAATACCTGGGTCCGTCCGGCGACCGGTATCCCAGAAGGACCGGACGCCCCCATCCTCAGAGTCACGGCGAAGGTATTCTCTGCCGTCAGCGGTGCCTTGGGACCAAACCGGACTTGGATACTATCGCTCGCCTTGAGGTTGACGATCCCGTTTTCGTTACGCGCCGTCACCCAGGGCGAGGGATTAGAGGGGGCGAGGAAATCGACGTCGAAGCCCACGCCATCGGTAGGGCCAGTGATCATTCCTGGAGCGGTCATGACGCCACCAGTCATGTTGCTCTTCCAATCGAAAAACTTTTTACCATTGCTACCGATCTCCTGCGTCCACGTGGAATCCGCTGGAAAAGGCGTTCCAAAAATTCGCGTCTCCCCAGGTCCCATCAAAACCTCAGTTGCGCTATTGAGGCTGTTGGAAAGCGTCATGGAGAATATCTTTCTGGTTCCCGAGGCTGCGCCATTATAGAACGAGTTGAGTGGCATCAGGCCGGATGTCGTGGTCGGTTGGCCGTTCACTAGGAATTCGAAGCCCACTGGCAGGTCGGCGAACTCGACCTGAAGATTTGTTACGCGAAGGGGCACATTGAAAGGATTGTGCAGCGTGATTACCGGAAGATACATAAAGTGCAACATCAAGGGATATTCCGGGTTGTCATTATGCGGGGAGTGTGCGTCGCGGGCAATCACGGAAAACACGGTGTCAACCCGGACCACCGTTGGCATTAGAATTGGTTGCTTGACCGTTCCCATGTTTGACTCGTAGCGGTTCTTCCCCAGCGTAACATCATTGATCGCCCGGATCCCGTAGTTTGGGGGCAAGGACGCTTTCAGTCCCGCCTTGGGATTGTCATTCCCGGTGGTCCGCCGGTAAAGTCGCATATAGTTCGCATACAATCCCCACTGGATATCCGAAGTCGTGGAAGCGCCCTGATAGGGAGTTGACGTATCCGAGTAGACGTATCTGGTGTCATAACCGGAAGGGATGGCAGATCCGTAGGTCCCATCGAAGAGGACGCTGAGATCGGTTTTAAGTCCTCCATTCGCGACATCCGCCTGCACAGAAGCCGAGGCGACGGTGAAGTCGTTAAAATAACGGGACGAGGCACCTGCGGCGCCATTTTCGAGATCCGTTTCCGCCAGACTGACGAGCTTTGGCAACGTCGTCTGAAGCTTGGCGTCATCGCCATTGAGGAAATCGAGTTTCTCCACGGATTCGAAGCCGTTCCGCGCAGGCGAGCCGACTTGGGTAACGGCATCGCCTTGGCCGGATGACTCCTCAGCGGGCAGCAGATCAATGCGGCCCTTCACCCCCTCGTCAAGCGTGACCCAGGAAATCCCTCCGGAAGTGGACGAAGGATTAGCCTTAGAAATTTTGACAACCGGGGCGCTGATCTCGGATTCCTTTTTGCCGGTTCCAACACTGTTTGCTCCTACAAGCAACCGGCTCTCCGACTTTCCGTCCGGCGTCTCCTTCGGATCGGGAGTTTTCGAGGGGGTGGGATTTGACATCAGATAACCCAAGAAATTAGCTCCGGCTTTTGCTTCTTCGTAGTTGGGATTAGCCACAGGTGGACGCCAAGATTTCCAGATCCCTGTGATGCCGGGAGCGATCTTGGTATCAACCAAATTGCCCGGAGCCGAGATCCGCGTGTCGGGGCCGGCGTTCTTCTGCAGCTCGCCGATTGCCAGCATGAGGGCCAGCTTGGCATTGGAACGTGCTACTCCCGCCGCCGACTGTTGGCTGCTGGAACGTAGGGAAACGACGGAGATCGAGAGAAGGCCGACCGCGATCACGGTCAACAAGATCATTAGGGATAGCGTCACGACCAGGGCGAAGCCGCGGTGTTTCTGCCGGATGGGTTTTTCTTTCATAATCGTGTAAACAGTTGGACGCGCTGTTTGCAGCCAACAATTTCCACTCGCCCCGAGGGACTTGCTTCTATCTCTTGCGGCTGGCGCACACACCCTGTATCCACAATATATATTCATTTGATGTATAAAATCAACTACCCAAGGGGGTAGTTTGTCGTTCCTGTGGGCGGCTCTTTACTCCGAGGACCGTTCGGTAAAGTGGCCTGCACTTTCCGTCTGGCAAAACGCGCCCGGCCTTCGGGAACGGACTCAACACTTAGGGCGGAATTATCCCCCTCTAAAAGGAGGATCGAGTTCACAAGACAATTCTACCCAAGCGGGTAGCAGAAACGGTAAATCAAATCGTTATGAGACCACTGATCGCGCGATTTCTCAGGCGAAAGGTCAAAAGTGGTCCATCCTGTCACCACCTGCGCAGGATTGGAAAAAACCTACCGAACCCAGATTTCGGGCAAAATGAGTTTATTTTGGTTCGAGCCGGAAAGGTTCCAATGGGCTAAGCAAGCGAACAAGCCGAGGGCTTCAAGGGGACAGCCCCGGTAAAGAGCCACTGGTGGCATTATTAATCGGGGCCCCGGAACTTGAGCGCCGCCTCCGTGCGCGAATGGACGTGAAGCTTAGAGTAGATGTGCTTCAAGTGCCAGCGAACGGCATCGATGGAGACATGGATGCGGGCCGCGATCTCCTTGTTGCTCAATCCGAATGCCACAAGTTCAAGAACATTCCTCTCGCGCGCACTAAGGTTTTGGACGTCTTTGGATACTACCGACTGGTCACGAAAATACTGGATTACCTTCCGAGCGATTTCCCCACTCATGGGGGCGCCCCCTTTTCCCACGTCCCGCAGAGCGCCTAATACGAGTTCTGGAGCCGATCTCTTGAGCAGATAGCCCGCGGCCCCGGCGCGAAGGGCGCTGAAAATCCGATCCGGATCCTCATAAACCGTGACCATGATGACAGCGACTTCCGGCATGAGAAGCTTGAGACGCTCCACGCATTCGATGCCTGACATTGCCGGAAGCTGAATGTCCATGAGAACAATTTCTGGCTCCTGTCGGGGCAGAATGCGAAGGGCCTCTTCTGCGGTTTCGCAGGCAGCCACGCAGACGTATTCGTCCGAAAGCTCGATAATTGTCTTTAATCCCTCGCGAGTGGTTTTACTATCTTCAACGATGGCTACCTTTATCATGGGTCGATCCCTTCCAATGGGATTTTGAAATTGACGGTGGTTCCTCCACCCACACTGGTCTCAATCTTACAAATGCCTCCAAGCGCCTGGATTCTTTCTTCCATGTTGCGAAGCCCGTCGCTTCCAAGTCCCACGCCAATCCCTCGGTCGAAGCCCGTGCCGTTATCGGCGAGAGAAATCACTAGATCACCCTCAGCTACCTCGACTGTAAGATGCGCAACAGTGGCCCGGGAATGACGCACCAGATTGTTCAAGGCCTCCTTGAATGCCAAGAAGATGTCATGACGCTTCCGGGAATCCACGGGGTCGGGGGTGATCGCGCCGTCGATGGTAATGCGGCAGCCTATATCAGCCAAACCAAGGAAGCGCTGTGACATAAGAGAGAAATAACCGGCAAGATCCGCTACGGAATCGTAGCGCGGGTTGACTGCCCAGACTATTTCATCCAAGCCGGTGACGAGGGTGCAGCAAAGGCCGCTAAGCTGGTCAAGATAGCTCTCTTTCTGCTTTTGGGGAATAGAAGGGTTTCTCATGAGAGAGCTGAGTATCCCTGCTTCCGTAAGTCCAGCACCGAGTTCATCGTGAAGGTCTTTTGCCATGCGGATGCGCTCCTGCTCCATGACACGGTGACGTTCAACTGCCTCGCGCTCTTCGATCTCCACGGCCAGTTGACTGGAACGCTTCGATACCGTACGGCGCAGAATGGTGACCCAAAAAAATGCCAGGACCAGGCCGGCCGAAAGGAAGGCAATCACCCCCACTGTGTGCCGCTTCGTCCACCAAGGGCCCCGCTTGAGGACAACGATGTCATCCCTGCCACGCAGGCGCATTTCAAAAGGGTCGGAATTCGCCAAAGCGCGTTCGGCAGTAGGACTCACATAGACACCCGTGAGGCGGAGGTAGCTATCACTTTCAAGGGGCTTTGATACAGATTTGACGGAAGGAAGGAAGGCGAGGAAACGGTTGGTTCCAGCGCGCATCTCCAATACACGGTCATCCAAGCGCATGGTGTCGCTTAGGAGCGTAGCCTCAATCTCAACGAGGGTTGAATCGAGAGCAAGGTCCGGCAGGCTCTTGTCCGCCAACTTGACTGCCGACGGCAAGGCCGCGGCGCCGGTCTTGCGGGCTAGCCCGTCAAGAAGTACGGGGGAAGGCCCGCCGAGCTGCGGAAAACCGGACACCTCGACCTCATCACCGGGCATCAGTGCCGGCGGCTGGCGAGCGACTACTCGGAAGCCGCGGCGGCCATCTGAAAAGAAAAGTTCCGGCGGTTTGGAAGCTAACATTTGGCCCTTTATTTTCACGCGTCTCAAGGCCGTCGGATGGGAGGTAAAAAGCAAAAGTTCCTCGGGCCTTACCATGGGCGCGGAAAAGGGGTCCTCCGAAGCCGGCACGTCCAGCGAGAGCGTGGCATTCCCCAACATTAGGCGGCCTGATAAAACGCTTCCGGTTGTCGAATCCCAGATGGCACGGTAGACACCGCGGAAACGGACCACAGCCCCTATCAGTGCCCCACGATCCCGGGCCGACATTTGGTGGGTGGGCAAAGGATAATTCTCGTCCATCAGAAGATCGATGTTTCCGGAGCGGGTCAACATTTTTACTTCCGAATCAGAGACCGACATAACCACGCCTTCGACCTCGACAAACTCAGCGTCCAAACTACCGCTGGCAAGTTGCTGCTGAGTAGGCTTCGCAGCTGGAGGAATCGGGGCCTCCCCGATGTAGGTTGCGCGGCCAACATGCAATACAGGCGAAAAGTCTCCCACCCCGGATCGACCGTCGATTCGCCACACCTCGGACGGACGGGGCGAATTCTCCGGAGTGGTGGAAAGGTAGTGCACGAAAACGCCGCCAGTGGCGTCTTGCAAGACGAAGCTCTTTGGCGATACCATGGTCACCACGCCCTGGACACTTGCTGGGAATGGTCTCACCCAGTCCTCGCGGCGGAGTTGACGGATCTCGATGATCTTGGTGAAAACCTTTTCCTTATCCAGCACCTCGGGAGCAACTTCCAATTGGCCAGCGTCGATGGATATGATTCCGGAGTTGGTTTTCAGACCGATGACCCTCACGCTCTTGTGAAGCAGCGTCGCGATCTCTATGCCAGCCCCATCTGCGATGGTCACTCCGAGGACATCCGAATTTCCGGCTACCTCTAGCTCCAAGCGACCGTCTTTCATCGAGGCGTAACCGACGGTGCCTTCAAAGGCTACCCAACGATTGACCTCAACCTGATTGCGGGAGCGGTTAAGGACAATTGGGACGACAGGGCCGTCCTCGCCTGTCTTTTCACATGATACCAGGGTGTCGGCGACAAAGAGACGTGATCCATCATCGGAAGTGAGATGGAAGGTGTAGAGGCCGGTGCGTGGTACTTTAAGAAACCCAGAGAAGACCAGGGAGGTCATCTCCTGCCGAGCCATTACACGAAGATCGATTCCCGGCACAATGCCACTTCCAACCGGTTTCAAATTGGAATAGTCCGGCAAACGGTAGAGCGCGTCCTGGTTGTAGGAAGAATACTCGAGGCCCGGTTCGAAATTTCCGTCTGCCCCACTGCGATGCCATAAGTATTCTGGAGTCACCTCCCGACGTGGCATCTCTTCACTTTGAAATTCCACCCCCAACTCAGCTTCTGCCGGACCATTGAACCACTCGACCCGCAACGGACGCATGCCTTCTTGCAGGAATATTGTCCCCGACCTGGTGGACGGAGGGTGGAGGCCGTCGATCTCGACTACCGGAGCCTTGCCAATACAGATGGATGCCCTTCCCCGGCTGATGAGACAATTCTTGCCGCGGATCACGACGCGACTACCGGGTAAGAGGTCGCTAGGCAGTTCGGGAAGTTCAAGTAAGTCCACCGAAGCCCCATCATCGACGATCACAAGCCCCGCTTTCCTGCTCGCGGCACACACCGTGCCCTCGATTCGGAAAGTGATAATGGCCCGTTCCATGCCGGACGCGGCGTCGCGCAAACTGGAAAGGGATATTCGCGGCTCACTTGGGGTCTCAGGCTGATTGGCAAGGGCCAGTGGTCCGCACATCAGTGCGATGGTTGGCAAAATAGGTGAGATGATCGCAGCGAGTGTTCGCAAGAATGCCATGCCGGAAATTATCTTGAATGAGGAGCCATCGTATCTGGGCTTTCCTTGGTCCGTGTCGGCCTTCCATCAGAACCAGCATCCACAAAGGAGTCTGCGAATTGGATATAGGAGTTTTCATTTAAAAGCAAGCAGGTCCTTCCGGGAAAATTCCCAGAAGGACCTTTTGTTTCGGACCCGGATGCTCGAAACCCACCTTGCAATCCGGATCTATCCCCGCTGGAAAAAACGGACCTAATTAGTACTTGGACGGAAGCCCGCGATAGAAGCTGCCTGTCCTTCGGCTCCACGAGGTTTACGGAGTGTCATCAGGGATTCAGTCCGATCTTGTAGAATGCCTTTCCGGGAAGCGGGGCCGGATCGGTGAAGGTGCCGGTTCCCGCCGTGCCCGGGAAGGCGGCATCAATGGTCGTCCAGGAACCCGGCAGCAGGGTAGCACTGCGTTCGATCCTGAAGGTGACGCCAGTCACACTGGGCCATTGGATCGCCCCTCCTGGGCCGCGAGTGGCAGCAAAGCGCGATGCACCCGAGTTCGGAACGAGCTGGAGGCGGAATTCGGTGAGGTTATTTGTTCCGTCAGCATCGAAGTCCCCAGCCGCTGTTTGTCCAAGACCTTGGAAATATTGGTTTTCCCACGCATCTGCGAGACCGTCAGAGTCGGAGTCCGGATTGGCGGCTCCCCCTCCCACTGTCAGCCTGAAATTGTCGAACGATTGGAAGCCTTCCAGCCCCTTTATACCGATGCCGATAGCTTTGCCGATTGCAGGACTTCCAGCGGGGATGACGTAAATCACCTTCTTGTTATCACCCGTTCCTGTCGTCACGATTTCGGCTCCCGCAAGGCGAGTGATGACGCCACCATCATCGTAGACCAATCCAACCCTAATACCCCCTGCCGTGATCTGATCGAAGATGACGGCAAATACGTCGCCCTGAGCTATGATACGCGTGGTCATGTTATGAACCGCGTTGTCGGCCTGGATGTAACCGCGTCTGACGCCTTCCGTCACGGGCGCCAGCGCTTCCGACCCGCTATCGCCAGTGGCAGTAGCCTCCACAGCCCATTCTGTCCAATACGTGACATCCCCATCCGGATCTGTGTCCCATGCAGTTGCCTTGGCGTTGTTAGGCGCTCCTGGGACTGGCCCCAGGAGTTCGAAGCCGCCGTTCTGAAGCGTCGCGCTGATCAGCTCGGTAACTACCGGGGAATCGATCTGGTTAGGGTCGGTATGATACTGAACGACCTCTGCGTAATCCGAGTAGTCGTCGCCATCGGTGTCAGCAATATGAGGATCGGTCGCCTCCAGGCCATGCGCAGTGTTCAAGGAACCATTCTCCTGGCTATCGGAGAGACCGTCTCCATCAGTATCTGATTTCTTGGGATCGGTTGGCGAGCCATCAAAGGCATTCGAGGTTCCTAAGACTTCGGGACCGTCCAACAGACCGTCATCATCAGTATCATTATCGATCGGTGAAGTGGTGGCAATGAACTCGTCGGCGTTGGTCAAGCCATCATTGTCAGGGTTGCTGGCACCGGTTTGCAAGGCAAGTTCGGCGGGCGTCGGGTTGCCGTCGTTATTTCCGAACCATTCGTCCTCATAGAAATCCCCAAGACCGTCATTGTCGGAGTCGCCGTCCGCGATGTTCAGTAGGAACTCGTCAATCTGAAGGAAATCGCCGACGGATGTGACGCCGATACCAATTGCCTTGCCGATTGCAGGACTGCCCGCGGGAATTCTATAGACCAGTTGACCTACCCCCCCGGCACCCGTTGTGATGGACAGGGACTCTTGGATGGGGGTGATCACACCACCGTTGTCATAAACCAGCCTCACAGACAGCGTTCCGGTCCGGTCAATGTGCTTCCATGAGCACGCGAAGACATTCCCCGCGGCTGCGATATAGGAGGTCATGTTGTAGGCTCCATTACCGCTTTCGAAGAAGCCCCGCATTGCTCCATGCGATCCGCCGAGCTCAACACCGCTGTTCAAGCCCGCGCCGGAAACACCTGTCCACTCTCTCCAGTTGTCGATGTCATTAGGTGCAGGAGCATCCCAACCGGTGATCTTGTTGGTGTTGGTTACACCGCTGGCGGTCTCGAAGCTGCCATTGCGGAGCGTATTGTTGATGAGGTCGTGTAGAATAGGCGTGGGGATGCTGCCGCCGTCATTTGGATTTGTCCTGTAAGACAGTTCCGCATTGTCATTGGAGAAATCGCCGTCAGTATCTGCGAGGTTCGGGTTGGTTGGCGCGTTGCCAAAGTTAACGTTGAGGCTGCCCCGTTCCTGAAAGTCGTTAACGTGGTCGCCATCTGTGTCCGCGAGAAGCGGGCTGGTAGGCTGGCCATTGAAGTTATTGGACGTGCCTGCAACTTCCGCACCATCGGACAGAGTGTCACCATCCGTGTCCGCCAGCTTTGGATTCGTCCCGAGGCCAATCTCCGCGAGGTTACTAAGGCCATCCGCATCGAAATCGCTCGCCCCGCTTTGAAGTGCAAGTTCGGCCGGCGTAGGGTTGCCGTCATTATTACCAAAAAATTCGTCTTCGTAGAAATCACCAAGACCATCCGAATCCGAATCGCCATCGGCGATGTTCAATGAAAATTCGTCAACACCGGCCCAGCCACCGCCCGCCATCGTCACGCCAATGCCAATCGCCTTGCCGATTGCGGGGCTACCTGCGGGTATGCGATACACGAGGCGGCCCACACTTCCGGCGACATAAGTGATTGCAGAAGCGCGCGGCACAGGGGTGATCACACCCGCATTGTCATAGACGAGCCGGACGGTGAATATTTTCCCGGAACCAGTAGCCTGTTTCCAAGTGCAAGCGAAAACGTTGCTCGCGGCACCAATGTATGATGACATATTGTAAACCGCGTTGCCGCTCTGAAGATAACCCCGCATCGCGCCATGGGTGCCCCCCGCTTCTACGCCGCTGTCATTTGCGGCCGTAGAGACTCCCGTCCACTCGGTCCAGTTGTCAATATTGTTAGGCGCCGGAAGGTCCCACGCTGTGGTTTTTGCGGTGTTTGGCACGCCATTCCTCAATTCGAAGTCGCCGTTGCGTAGACTATTGCTGATAAGGTCATGCAATGTGGGTGTCGGAACACTGCCCGCACTGTTCGGATTGGAGCGGTAGGCGAGTTCCTCGCTGTCGCCGAAGGCGTCACCATCCGTGTTGGCGACATGGGGATTTGTTGGCGCGTTTCCAAAAGCCACATTGAGGGAACCATTCTCCTCCCCATCGCTGACCCCGTCGAATTCAGAGTCAAAAAGGAGAGGATCGGTCGGCGTGCCATCGAAGAGATTGGATGTTCCCGCGATTTCGGCACCATCCGCAAGACCGTCGCCGTCAGAATCGGCCAAACTAGGGTTGGTACCCTGGTTGAATTCGGTAAGATTGCTCAGACCGTCGCTATCCGCATCACCAGCGTCGCCCTGCAAAGCTAGTTCCGCGGGAGTAGCGGTGCCATCGTTATTGCCGAAGTATTTGTCCTCGTAGTAGTCAGGAAGACTGTCGCCATCAGTATTGGCCGGGGACGTGTAGATGAAGCTGAGGCGGACGTTGTCGATCACTGGATAGTTACCCGTTGAGGTAACCTTGACCCCAATCTTTTTCCCAATTGCTGGATCTCCTGGCGCCACGGTGTAGGTGCCAGTTTTATTGTTGCCTGCCGCCGCGCTGTTTACAGGCGCGCCGAGCGTGACGAATGTCCCTGCATTGTCGTAAATGAGAGAAACGTTGTGCGCGACGGC
>CAXTTX010000058.1:0-610 GCA_964247045.1 uncultured Verrucomicrobiales bacterium
AGCGTAAAGGATGTCTCCGAACAGGTGTAAACGATGTCTCCAGTCTTTACAGACGTCCTCGTCCCCTGAGGAGGAGGGACATTCCTGTCCCTCGCAGGGCACGGCTGGGTTTCACGAACCTCGTCGAACGTCCCGCGGAACCAAGGCTCTTGCCATGCCCGCTTTTCCCGCCCGCATCCACCGCCTTACAGGAGGACAAGAATGTCCTCCCTCCTTACCTCCCCCGTCGCGTGATGCTGATGATCGAAGCGAGCTTCTCGCAGCTCCCTCTCAGCACCGGATCATCCTCGATCTCATCCAAGGTCCATGGCAGCCGGTAGCGCCAGTTTTCCCCGCCATACGTCCCGGGGTGGTTGAACCGCTCGTCCAAGCCGAACAACTCGGTGATCATCAAAACCGCGAACCGTGAGTTTGACGAAAGCAGCGCCTTCATCAGCCGCAGCTTGATACCCTCCGTATACGGTGGCCATGGCGACTGATGCGGAATCGGGATGCCCGCGAACTCGGAAAGAATCCGCAACGTGTTGTTAGCCCCATGCACCCACCAGCCGGTTTGCTCCGTCGGGCTTTCGTGGTGCTGCAGGATCACGCGCAGGCACGCGCGCCAGAT
>CAXTTX010000058.1:620-14333 GCA_964247045.1 uncultured Verrucomicrobiales bacterium
CCGTTCACCGGATCATGGTCGTGCGTGGAATAGGTGGCGAAGGTGTTCTCCGGAAAGGCGTTGCCCGGTGTCGGGTGGCCATTCTCGTTGCAGTCCCAGTGCGGAATTCGGAACCCGGCGATCTCCAGATCGGCCAAGTGGGGGCGGACGTATTCCGGCACCCATCCCAAGTCCTCCGCAATGATCTCCGCGCTGCCCGCCGCTTCCACGATCGCCCGCAGGCGAGGATCTCCGTCCTCGCGGTTTGCGGCCTTGTTTTCCACCGAATCATCCGCCCGCAGCATCCAGCGTGGCAGATTCCCGCCGGTCTTTTCCGCCGCCTGATCATGGCTCAACCCGATGAATTCCCCGTTGTGCTCCGGTCTCCAGGGAAACGCGTAGATCCGGTAAAAGCCGAGGATGTGATCCAGCCGGAAGATTCCGAAAATCCGCGTCAGCCGCTGGATCCGCTTCCGCCACCACGCGAAGCCGTTCGCCTGCATGTGGTCCCAGCGATAAATCGGGATGCCCCAGTTCTGACCCCATTGTTGGAAAAACGGATCATCCTGCCCCATCCCCTCCGGTGGTGAACCGCCGCACCAGCCGAGGTCGAATTCCTCGCGGCTGAAAAAGGTATCGCACGAATGCCAACTGATGCCGATCGGCACGTCGCCCATCAGCTTCACGCCTTGCGCGTCGGCATGCGCCTTCAAGGCCAGCCATTGGCGGAAACACAGCCACTGCACGAACGCGAAGAACCCGAGTCGGAAATCCACCATGTCCGCCTGCAGCACCCGCAGGTTCCGGATGAACTCCAGCGCGCCGCCCGGCGTGCGGCATTTTTCCGGCCACTGGTCCCAGGTCAACTGCACGCCGTGCAACTCCATCAGATAGCGGAAAAGGCAGTAGTCCTCGATCCATTCGGACTCTTCCTTGCGGAATTTCGCGAACTCCTCCGCCAGTCCCGCCGGGGGCGATTCCCGGAAGCGTGACCACGCCAGTTCCAGCAGGTTTCGCTTCACCTCGCGCACCACGGGGTAGTTCACCAGCGGCGATGCCAGCGCGCCTTTCAGTTGGTGCCGGGCCTTGGAGATGTCCGCCTCTTTCAGGCAGGGAATCTCGTTTTCCTCGATGGCCAGGTAAATCGGGTCCAGCGCGGCCGAGGAAATCCCGCTGTAGGGGCTTTCTTCCGCGCCGTTCTCGTTGATGGGCAGCAGTTGCAGGAATCCCACCTGGTGTTT
Organism: uncultured Verrucomicrobiales bacterium; assembly: GCA_964247045.1. Classification (GTDB taxonomy): domain Bacteria; phylum Verrucomicrobiota; class Verrucomicrobiia; order Verrucomicrobiales; family Akkermansiaceae; genus Luteolibacter. The sequence goes on from CAXTTX010000058.1 coordinate 1,841, forward strand.
TGCGGCCCAATCGACCCACTCCCGCAGCGCCAGCGTGTCGCCGATCCCCAGATCACCTTCCCGCCGGGGGCTGAATGCTGGAATCAGGATTCCGGCTTGTCGCTTGGGGGGAGTATGCACGGCGCCGAGCTTGGCATCCCGTCCCGGGCCGTAAACCCCGAAATCCCCCTAACCGCGCTGAAATTCCTTTCTTTGACAGCCTGCGCTTCCCTCCCTAACCTGCTGGGTGGCATTCCTGAAAAATGCCTTCAAAACCAACCAAACCAACCATGAAAATCAAACTCTGGATTCCCGCGCTGGCGCTGCCCCTCGTGATGGTCGCTTGCGATTCCAAGGAAACCGCATCTGAAAAGATGGATGCCGGGGCCGACAAGGTCGCGGAAGGCGTCAAGGAGATGGCGGATGCCGCCGGCCAGAAGACCGACCAAGCCGTGAAGGACGTCAAGGCCGCCGCGGACAAAGCGGGTGACAAGGCCAAGGAAACCGCGGCCGCTGCCAAGGAAAAAATGGAGGCCGCTGCCGCCGATGCGAAGGCCAAGATCGACTCCGCCACGGATGCCACCAAGGCCGCAGCGGAAGATGCCAAGGAAAAGGTCAAGGACGCCATGAAACCCGACGAGGAGGAGCCCGCCCCGCCACCCTGATCACTGGCTCTTTTCTCTCCAGCAGCCGGCCCTCGCCGGCGGCACTCGCTTCGCTGTAGCGGCGGTCTATGACCGCCGGTTGCTGTCAGCCATGCCCTTGTCACACCCACCACTTCTCTAGCAGCTCATCCCATCCCATCCGGGGTTTTCCATATCTCTTCCCCCCATGATCCGCTTCAGCCACCACCGCACCATCCGGGAGTCCCTCCAGGAATACGGCCGTGGCATCGCCGGCGGCCTCATGTTCTCCCTGCCGCTGCTCTACACCATGGAAGTCTGGTGGTCGGGCTTCATGCTCCATCCCTGGCGTATCGTCGCCTACGTCCTCGCCACCTTCGGCATCCTCCTCTTCTACAACCGCTTCGCCGGTCTCCGCCGGGACGCGACTCTCCGCGAGGTCGCCATCGACTCGGTCGAGGAAATGGGCATCGGCCTGGTCCTCGCCACCATCGTCCTGTTTCTAACCAACCGTCTTGATTGGGAGGGCGACCACCTCGGTGCCGTTGGCAAGATCGCCATGGAGGCCATGACAGTCGCGATTGGCGTCTCCGTCGGCACCGCCCAGCTCGGCGCTTCGGACGATGGCGATTGCGGGGTCTCCGGCGAAGACGATACCGCTCACAAACCCGATGCCTATTTGCCCCAATCCGCGCTGGCCCTCTGCGGTGCCATCCTCTTTGCCGCGAATGTCGCGCCCACCGACGAGGTGTCTGTCATCGCCATGGAAAGCCCGCATTGGAAACTGCTCCTCATCGCGCTCTTCTCCATGCTCGTCGCGATGCTGATCCTGTTCTTCGCCGAATTCCGCGGTTCCGTCACGCACGTCGCGCGCGGCTCTTTCGTGCTGGGAATCCGCGGCGTCCTCACCACCTACGGCATCAGCCTCGGTTCGGCAGCGGCCTTGCTTTGGTTCTTTGGCAAGATGGATGGCGAACCGCTCTCGCAGTGTATCGGCCAGACGGTCGTCCTCGGCCTGCCCGCCGTTCTCGGTGCTTCCGCCGGGCGCCTCCTCCTGCAAGGCGGCCAAGGTGGGCAGGGCGGACAAGATGAAAACGAGGGTGAACCCCAATCCGCGAAGTCATGAGAAAATCCACCCCCGAAAACCCCGCGAAGAACCTCCTCGAGTGGATCGTCTTCTCCGTGAGCGCCGTCCTCGTTCTCGCCACCCTCACCTTCCTCGTTTACTCCGCGCTCCGCGTGCCCGAGGGCCCCGCCTTGCTCCGGGCCGAGGCCGCCGCACCCGTCTATACCGATGGTGTCACCCGCGTTCCCGTAACCGTGAAAAACGAGGGCAAACGCGTCGCCGTGAACGTCGAGGTCAAGGTCAGCGTGGGCGAGGGGGATCAAAAGCTGGAGGGCAGCTTCACCATCGACTTTGTCCCGCGCGATGCCGTCCGCAACGGTGCCGTTTCCTTCAAGGTGAACCCCTTGCCCGGGCCGCCGCAGTGCGAGGTCATCGGTTACGATGAGCCGTGATGAGGCTTCAGGCCTTCACTTGGGGATAGCCACGCAGGTCATATCTTGCTCGTTGGAATCATAAAGGATTCGGCCTTGGCTGGAGTAGACCACGATTTTTCGATAAGACTTCCTCCTTGTGGGAGGAGTATTCCAAAACGGTTCTATGAAGTCTGTTCCTGTCCTCGGTGCGTGGTTCTTAAGTTGCCCCGAACTCAAGAGCGCATTAATATCGGCTGGGGCAAATTTTCGTTCAGCCATCTCCGCCGGGCCGGATTCAAAATCGGTTGCCTCCACTTCGGAGCCATCGGGCAGTTTCCAGAACTCGTGATATGAAGAGACGCTACCACGTTGTCCTTCGATGGTGATTGTCTTGCCGGCCACTGATTGCAGTCCGAGTTCCTTGACGAGGTCGGAGCGCTTCACCGGCAGCTTGATCATCTCCGCTCTCCGGACGAAATCCGACTTTTGCGGATCGATCCCCGCACAACCACAGACGGCCAACGCCGCCGCCAAAGTCGCAAAGGCCATCTCTCGCATTGATCACACTATGATCAAATCACCCCGTTCGCGCAATTCGTTTCACCCTCACCCTTCAGCGCGTTGATCAAATTCGTCAGCGACTTCATCGCCTGCCGCGGCACGCTCTCGAAAGTCCGCGATCCCACATGCGGCGTGATGATCACTTTCGGATGGTGCAGCAGCGGATGATCCGCCGGCGGTGGTTCCTCATCCAGAACATCCGCCGCGTAACCGGCCAGCTTGCCGGAATCCAGCGCCGCGATGATCGCCGCCTGGTCGATCAATTCACCGCGTCCCGTGTTAATCACCCACGAGCCGTCCGGCATCATCGCCAGGCGCTCCGCATTCACGCAGTTCAGCGTTTCCGCAGTGAGCTTCGTGTGCGGGCTGACGATATCCACCGAGGAAAACAACGAGTCCAGCGAATCATGGCGGATGATCTGGAACTCCTCCGCGATTTCCTCCGGCCAGTAGTTCCCATACGCATGCACCTCCATCCCAAAGGCCCGCGCCCGCCGCGCCACTTCCTGGCCGATGCGGCCCAGACCGATCAGCCCGATTTTCTTGTCGAACAATTCGCTCCCCGTCTTCCGGTCCCAGCGACCCGCGCGCGTGCCATCGATCGCATAAACGAAATTTTTCGCCAGCGCCAGGAGCAGCAGGAAGGTGTGCTCCGCCACCGTGTCATGGTTCACGCCCGGTGTGAAAAGCACCGGCACCTTGAGTTCCTTCGTCGCCGGAATGTCGATCTTGTCCAAGCCGATGCCATACTTGGAAATCACCTTCAGGCGCGGCAACGACTTCTCCAGCACTGCCCGGGTGATCCCATCATCCCCGCACAGGAAAGCATCGAAATCACCCGCCAGTTCCAGCATGCGGGCTTCGGAAAGCGGACCCCGTTCGCGGACGATCTCCCAGCCCTGGGACTCCATCAGCTTGTGGTGCGGTCCCGGTGTGTCCTGGTAACTGCAAGTCGTGAGTAAAACGCGCATGTCCCCAGCAGATCTTCTATCCGGCCGGGAATCAAGAACGCAAAAGGGGGATACTTCCGTTTGGGTCTTGTATACGTCGGGGTCCCTGCCTGGGAAGGCCTCACGCCAGAATCTGATCCAGCACGTAGGGCAAAATCCCGCCCGCGTTGTAGTAATCCACTTCCGCGGGTGTATCCAAACGCACCTTGAGCGGGATCTCGAACTTCTCACCGCCCTTCGGATGCACAACCAGCGTGGCCGTCTGCATCGGCTTCAGCTCGCAGGCAATCCCCGTGATGTCGAAGCTGGCATCCGCGAGGCCCTTCACCTTGTCATAATCCGCCTTGTCGATGAAGTTCAGCGGCATCACGCCCATGCCGATCAGGTTGGAGCGGTGGATCCGCTCGAAGGACTTCGTGATCACCGCGGAGACGCCCAGCAGGCGGGTGCCCTTCGCCGCCCAGTCGCGGGAGGAGCCCATGCCGTAGTCCTCGCCGCCGATGATGATCAGCGAAGTGTTTTCCTTCTGATAGGCCATCGAGGCATCGTAGATGAAGGTCGGTGCGGCGCCCTCGATGTCGTCGATGTGCGTGTCCGGTGCGGAAACCTTCTCCTGGCCGAAATACTGCGTGTAACCGCCTTCCACGCCCGGGCACATCAGGTTCTTGATGCGAACGTTCGCGAATGTGCCACGGGTCATCACGCGGTCGTTGCCGCGGCGCGCGCCGTAGGAGTTGAAGGAAGCCTTGTCCACGCCGTTGTCCATCAGGTATTTCCCGGCCGGGGAAGTTGCCTTGATGGAACCGGCGGGGGAGATGTGGTCCGTCGTCACCGAGTCACCGAAGATGCCGAGCGGACGCGCGGAAATGATGTTCTCACTCTGGCCGATTCTCGTCACGAAGAACGGCGGCGATTGCACGTAAGTGGACTTGTGGTCCCACTCGTAGGTCGCGCCGGTCGAGCCGTTGATCTCGCCCCACTTCGGATTCGCGCTGTCCACGTCGCCGTAGAGCTTCTGATAGACGGATGGCTTCAACGCGGCGTCGAGTTCCGCGCGGATCTCCGCCTGGGTCGGCCAAACGTCTTTCAGGAACACCGGGTTGCTTTCCGTGTCGTTGCCGATCGGCTCCGTGCTCAGGTCCAGGTCCACCCGCCCGGCCAGCGCGTAGGCCACCACCAGCGGCGGGCTCATTAGGAAATTCGCCTTGATAGAGCCGTGTACGCGGGCCTCGAAATTCCGGTTGCCGGAAAGCACCGAGGTGCAAACCAGGTCGCCTTCCTTGATCGCTCCCTCGATGGCAGGGTGCAGCGGGCCGGAGTTGCCGATGCAGGTCGTGCAGCCGTAGCCCACGGTTTGGAATCCGAGCTGGTCGAGTTCCTTCGCCAGTCCGGTCGCTTCGAGATAATCGGTCACCACGCGCGAGCCCGGTCCGAGCGAGGTCTTCACATACGGGGCCACGGTCAAGCCCAGCGCGTTTGCCTTCTTCGCCACCAGGCCGGCCGCGAGCATCACGCTCGGGTTGCTCGTGTTCGTGCAGGAGGTGATCGCCGCGATCAGCACCGAGCCGTGCGCGAGTTCCACGTCACGCGGGCCGTCCGGAAAGCAGTCCGGATCGATGGTGTCCGGCGTCGGGCGGTTGGAAACCATTTCCACCTCGTTCTGCGCGCCGCCCTCGAAGGTCTTATGGCTCGAGTCCGTGGAAAGCAGCGAGTCGATCGAAACACCGGCTTTCTCCTTCATGGAAAACTTCACGCGGCGCTCGCGCTGGTCCGCTGGCAGGCCGAAACCACCGGCCGAGCCCGGCGCGCTGAACAGCTCGTTGAACTTGTCGCGCAGTTTAGGAACGTCGATGCGGTCTTGCGGACGCTTCGGTCCCGCCACCGCCGGAACGATGGTGGAAAGGTCCAATTCCAGCTCATCCGTGTAGATGCATTCACCCTTGTCGGGAATACCGAACAGGCCCTGCGCCTTGTAGTAGTTCTCGACGGTCCCGCAGAGTTCCTCGGAGCGGCCGGTGCCGCGCAGGTAGTTGATCGTCTCGTCATCGACGGGGAAAAAGCCCATGGTCGCGCCATACTCGGGAGCCATGTTGGCGATGGTCGCCCGGTCCGGCAGGCTCAGCGCCGTCGCGCCGGGGCCGTAGAATTCCACGAACTTCCCGACCACGCCGTGCTTCCGCAAAATCTCGGTCACACGCAGCGTCAGGTCCGTCGCGGTCACGCCTTCCGACAGCGAGCCGTGCAGATAGACGCCCACCACCTCGGGAACCAGGAAAGTCACCGGCTGGCCGAGCATCCCGGCTTCCGCCTCGATGCCGCCCACGCCCCAGCCCACCACGCCGAGACCGTTGATCATCGTCGTGTGCGAGTCCGTGCCCACCAGCGTGTCCGGATAGAAAACCCCGTCCTTCGACAGCACGCCCTTCGCCAGATATTCCAGGTTCACCTGGTGGACGATGCCGATACCCGGAGGCACCACGGAGAAAGTTTCGAAAGCTTGTTGGCCCCACTTCAGGAACTCATACCGCTCCCGGTTCCGGATGAACTCGATCGCCATATTCCGGTCCAGCGAGGCTTGCGAACCGGCGAAGTCCACCTGCACCGAGTGGTCCACCACCAGGTCCACCGGCACCAGCGGCTCGATCTTTTCCGGAGCCGCGCCACGGGCCACCGCCGCGTCGCGCATCGCTGCCACGTCCACCAGCAGCGGCACCCCGGTGAAATCCTGGAGCACGATCCGTGCGACCGTGAAGGGGATTTCATACTCGCCCGGCGACTTCGCGTTGTAGTTCGCCAGGTTCGTCACGTCATCTTCCGTCACCTTCCGGCCGTCCACACAGCGGAGAACCGATTCCAGCACGATCCGGATCGAAACCGGCAGCTTTTTCAGATTCGGAAAGCCCTGTTCCGCAAGCGCGGGGAGAGAGTGGAATTTTCCTTCGGCACCGGAGCCGGTTTTGAAAGTCCTGAGAGTGTTCATATGGGAAGATCCATACAGTAGCGCCAAATGGGTGCCAAGCCAGCGGTGATCAAAATTTCCACAATTCCGGAGGATGGGATCCTCCGGGTTGCTGCAATTTCCGGGCCTCCTTCAATCTCACGGGCAGGGGCAACCTCCCGGGTCACGACTCTCCTCTACCCATATCATCGTGACCCGCGAATCCCGGATCATGCCTGCCGGGAACCCTTGGTCCGCTTCGTCAAACGGCGGCCACCATCTCCTTCACCGGCGGGGCGAAGGTGGTGAGATCGATGCCTGCGACGGCGTTCTTGTATTCTTTCAAGCTCGGGGTGCGGCCGAGGACTGCGGAGAGGACGACAACGGGGGTGGAGGACAGGAGGGACTCACCTTTTTTCCGGTCCGAGTCTTCAACGACCCGGCCTTGGAACAGGCGGGTGGAGGTGGCCATGACGGTGTCACCCTTTTCAGCCTTCTCCTGGTTGCCCATGCAGAGGTTGCAGCCGGGACGCTCGAGATACATCATGTTCTGATACTCGGTGCGGGCGGCGATCTTGGGCGCGTTGTCGTCGAACTCGAAACCGGAATACTTCTCGAGGATTTCCCAGTCGCCCTCGGCCTTGAGTTCGTCGATGATGTTGTAGGTCGGGGAGCGCGGAACTCGACCTTGCCTTGCGACTCCTCGATGTTCTTGAGCATTTTGGCGACGATCTTGAGGTCGCCCTTGTGAACCATGCAGGAGCCGACGAAGCCGAGGTCCACCGATTTACTGCCTTCGTAGTAGGAGAGGCCGCGGATGACGTCGTGGGTGTAGCGCTTCGACACGTCCGCGTTGTTGACGTCCGGATCGGCGATCATCGGCTCGTCGATGATGTCGAGGTCGACGACCATCTCTGCGAAATACTTGGCATTCGCATCGGGCGCGAGGGGGGGCTTTTCCCCGGACCGGATTCCAATGATGCGGTTGTTAGCCTTGTCGATGAGGCCCTGGAGGACCCGGGTTTCATTGTCCATGCCCTTGTCGATCATGATCTGGATGCGGCTCTTGGCGGTCTCCAGCGATTCGATGAGGGTCTCAGGTTGTGAAATACAGATGGAGGCCTTGGCCTTCATCTCGGCGGTCCAGTCGGTGAAGGTGAAAGCCTGGTCGGCGGGAAGGGTGCCGATGTGAACCTCGATCACGCGGCCCTGGAAGACGTTGTCGCCGAATTTCTTCAGCATCTGCGCCTGGGTAGAGTGAACCACGTCGCGGAAATCCATGTGGGGCTTGAGTGTGCCCTTGAAGGTGACCTTGACGGACTGGGGAATGGGCATGGTGGCCTCTCCGGTGGCGAGTGCGAGCGCGACGGTGCCGGAGTCCGCCCCGAAGGCGATGCCCTTGGACATGCGGGTGTGGGAGTCGCCGCCGATGGTGATGTCCCAGTCGTCCACGGTGAGATCATTGAGGACCTTGTGGATGACGTCGGTCATGGCGTGATAGCTATCCTTCGGGTCGCGGGCGGTAATGAGCCCGAAGCGCTGCATGAAGGACATCAGCTTGGGAATGTTGGCCTGCGCCTTTTTATCCCAAACGGAAGCGGTATGGCAGCCGGATTGGTAGGCGGCATCGACCGTCGGTGAGATAACGGTGGCGGCCATCGCCTCGAGCTCTTGCGAGGTCATCAGGCCGGTGGTGTCCTGCGAGCCGACGATGTTCACCGTCACGCGGACATCGGAACCGGCGTGCAATGTCAGGCCGGGAGTGACGCCGACGGCGTTGCGGTTGAAGATTTTTTCAACCGCGGTGAGACCCTGGCCCGCATGGGAAACTTCCTTGGAGGGAGCGAAGACGAGGGGTGTTTCGATTCCCAGCGTTTTGGCCGCGAAGGTCTGGAGCTTCTTGCCAAAGACGATCGCGTAGGACCCGCTCGCCTTGATGAATTCCAGTTTCTGCGGGGTGAAGGCGGAGGAGATGTCGGCCAGCACCTTGCCGTTGCCGTAGAGTTTTTTCTCCTTGGTGTTGATGGTGAGGAGGGTCCCGGTCTCGACCGAGTAAGCCTGTTCCAGGACGGGATCCCCGTTGTCGTTGGTCACCACCTTGCCTTCGGTATCGGTTTTCTTGACCCAGTTCTTGAGATCGAGGCCGATGCCGCCGGTGACACTGACGGTGGTGAGGAAAATCGGGGATATGCCGTTGGTCCCGGCGACGATCGGGAAAATGTTGACGAAAGGCACGTAGGGGCTGGCCTGCTTCCCCGTCCAGAGAGCGACGTTGTTGACGCCGGACATGCGCGAGGAACCCACGCCCATGGTGCCTTTTTCCGCGATGAGCATGACGCTCCTGTCGGGGTGGAGCCTCTGCAGGGCCTTGATCTGTGCCTGGGCCTCCTCGTTGATCATGCACTTGCCGTGCAACTCGCGGTCGGAGCGGGAATGTGCCTGGTTTCCGGGGGAAAGAAGGTCGGTGGAGATGTCGCCCTCGGCAGCGATGTAGGTGACCACTTGGATCTCTTCCGACACGTCCGGGAGCTTGGTGAAGAACTCGGCAGCGGCATAGCTTTCGAGAATGTCTTTCGCGACAGGGTTGCCGGCCGTGTAGGCTTTTTCGAGGCGCGCGGTATCGGCGTCGTAGAGGAAGACCTGGGTTTTGAGAACCGCGGCGGCTTGCAGGGCGATGTCAACATCCTCACCGAGCGCGAGATTGAGCAGAGTATTGATGGAGGCCCCGCCCCTCATGTGGGAAAGCAGTTCGAAGGCAAAGGCGGGCGGAATTTCTGCCACAACCGATTTGCCAAGAATGATTTCCTCAAGGAAACGCGCCTTCTCACCCGCCGCGCTGGTGGTGCCGGGAAGGGTGTTGACGATCAGGAATTCGAGGGACTCCTTCCGGTGCTCGTTGGAGGGGTCCTTGATCTGGGCGATGATCTCCGCCGCCAGTTCTCCACCATCGATGGGTTTGGGATGCAACCCTGCGGCTTTACGGTCCTCAATTTCTGCCAAGTAGTCCTGGTATAGCTGCATGTTCTTAGATCGATCGATGAGAATTCACGGAGAGAATCGGCGTCGCTGAGCGGGTCGTTGTGAAAAATAGACGGGAAATTGCCTCCGTCGGGCTGCTGGCCGCGAGGGTAATAAGGGGACCGCAATTGTCAAAAAGGATCACCGGCAGGATGGCGGATTTCAGGGATTGAGTGGCTTGGGCTAAGGGGGATAGCCTTTCGCGCATGATAGCAGGTGACGAGCCAGCGGGAAATGGAATTGCAGGCCGCCGCGGACCCCGGATCTGATGGACGGGGCCCTCGATCTGCTGGCCTTCGCCGGGGTGATGGCACTCGGGCAATTCAGCCCCGGGCCGGACATGATCCTGCTCACCCGCAGCGCCCTCAAGGAGGGTGCCGGGGCGGGGGTGAAAATGGCCCTCGGCATCGCCTGCGGGCTGGCCGTCCATGCCACCCTCGCCGTGGCCGGGCTGGCCCTGGTCTTTGAAAGGAGCAGGATGTTAGGCAACGTCCTCCGCTGGGTCGCCGCCGCCTACCTGCTCTGGCTCGCCTGGCGGATCGTCATCCATCACTTCGTGGCCTGGTATTCCGGGGGAAAGGCGGCGGAAGCGGCGGAAAAGTCTCCTCCCGCGAGAAGTCCCTTCCTCCGGGGCCTCTGGTGCAATCTCCTCAATCCGAAAGTGGCGATCATCCTCGGCGCCGTCTCCGCGCCCTTTCTCCATGGCAATCACCCGCGTGCGTGGCCCTTTTTCCTCTGGGCCATCATCGTGGGGCAGGGGGCCTTGCTCTGGTCGCTCTGGGCCGTCCTCCTCCAGTGGCCCCGCCTCCGCGATTTCTATCGGCGGGCCGAACCTTGGATCGACGCCGCCTTCGGGCTCGCCCTGGTGGTCCTCGCCGCCCTCCTGATCCTCAACTGACCGGGAAAAACAAAGGCCCCGCGGGTTGCGCGGGGCCTTGCATGAAAAAGCGGAGATTCCGTTCCGGAAATCAATCGTACTTCGGCGTCTTGTGCCGCGTGAAGTAACCGTCACCCACATACATCGAACCCGGGTAATCGGGCAGCGGACCGGAATCCGGTGGCAGCGGGATATTCCCGATCGAGGAATCTTCCGGCTGGGAATACGCGATGTTCACCGGCGTGCCCACCTTCACCAGGCGGAAAAACTTCGGCGAAAGGTTCTCGTGCATCCGGATGCAGCCGTGCGAACAAGGCTGGTGCTTCACCCAGCCGGTGTGGAAGCCGTAGTTTGCCTTGAACTCGCACCAATACGGCATCGGCGTTCCCTTGAACGACCAGCCCGCGGGGCGCTTGCTCAGCAGCGTCTGCTTCACGTTGTTGCCGCTGTAGGCATAGCCGTGCGTGTTCGCCCGGTGGTAGTGCTCCTTGTTGAAAATCGTGAAATTCCCCGCGGGCGTCGGCGACCCTGGCAGTCCTACCGAGACAGGCATCACCAGCAGCACTTCGGAACCTTCCATCACATACGTCCGCTGCTTGCTCAGCGACACCTTCACCCGTACCGCGCCGGGATTCTTCGGCAGCTTCGTCGGCCGGTCGTACGCCTGGTAGGCCCCCAGGCCTCCACCCGTCGCGGGCATGTTCGAACAGGAGCTGAAAAATCCCGCGGCGGAAACCACGGCGGCCAGGGTGAGAATGGATTTCAAATTCATGTTGCCAAAGGAATGCCCGCGACAATCGCGCCTCGCCGGAAAATTGCAAGCCGTACCCGTTGGACCCCTGCGGCGTGGGTTGAACCCCCTCGGGCCCGCGGATTGGGCCCATCCCTCAGCGCATCCGCTCCCAGGAATCCACCTTGTCCCCGAGGAACCAGACCGATCCCACCCGATAGGGCACATAGGCGATTTCCGGTCCCACCCCGATGCCCACGCTGGAATATCGGCCGTTGCCGTAGCCACCATAGCCGTAGCCACCCCAGCTGCTGAACAAGCTCGTAGTCACCGGGCGCGTGCTCTCATAGTCCCAGCGCTCCGTCGCTTTCTTGTCCGTCGATCCTTCAAACCGCCGCGCCGGCGGCCCCCAGGCCAGCACCACCGCGTCGCGCGACATGCCACGCTCCACCTTGCCTTGCAGGGCCAGTTCCTTGTCTTTCTTGCTCAGTCCCGCGAACTGCCCCGGGTTCTTGTCGATCCTTCCCTGCGGCGTCGCCGGCACGCAGGAGCAGAAAAACAAGCCTGCCAGCAGGGATGTCAGGATCATTTTCATGGCGAAAACGCTACCCGCCTTTTCCCCGCCGTGCAACGAACTCCGCCGGGATTTTCGCGAACTGCGGAAACGGGCTTGCCAACCCGGATTTTCGGGCAGCAATCTTTGCCCGAACGTTTCCCGATTCTACCCCATGTCCGAACTTCTTGAAGATGATGATCTCACGGCCGCATTAAAAAAATGCCCCGAGTGGGACTATGAGAAAAAAGCCATCACCCGGACCGTCGAGTTCGAGGAATTCATGGATGCGATCGATTTCGTCAACGACCTCGCGGAAATTGCCGAGGAAGCGCAGCACCATCCCGATATCACCATCAAGCACACCAAGGTGACCCTCAAGCTCACCACCCACGATGCCGGCGGCGTCACCGACCTCGATGTCGAGCTCGCCCAGCGCGTCGACAACCTCGTCGACTGAGCCTCTCTCAATCAATCCCAAGGCAGGATCGCCCTCACCGGCCTTCCTGCTTTTTTGTGCCCTCTTCTACCGCCGCAGGCGGTACCGGAGCGGGGACACTCCTGTCCCCGTTCATCGTCCCGGTCTTTCCCGTGCACTGGTCTTTCCCCTGCACTGGTCTCGCCCCTGCGCTGGTCTCGCCCCTGCGCTGGTCTCACCCCTGCACTGGTCTCACCCCTGCACCAGTCTCACCCCTGCACCAGTCTCACCCCTCCACCAGTCTCACCTCTGCACCAGTCTCACCTCTGCACCAGTCTCACCTCTGCACCAGTCTCACCTCTGCACC
>CAXTTX010000058.1:14433-17024 GCA_964247045.1 uncultured Verrucomicrobiales bacterium
AGTCTTCTCTTGAGGCAGGGACCGATCTCCGAGCGGTCCGGCGGTGGCAGGCTGCCCTAATAGACGCTCTCCCCAACCTTAACCCTAATAGACGCTATCCCCAACCTTAAAAGCCCACCTTCCATCCTCTTCCTTCTTCAAAACTCACCTCGGCAGCATCAACTCATCCTCTTTGATCCCCGTCACCCTCTCCAACCCCTTCAACAAGCTCCGCAGCGTGAAGAACAGGAAAACGATGATCGGCACACCGATGACCGCGAAGCCCCAGCCCATCACGCTCCCCACCAGTTCATTGAACTTCTCCATCGCGTCCGCCGCCGTCTCGTCGAAGTTTCGGAAAAACCACTGCGCCAGCACCAGGTTCAGCAGGGAACTCAGGAAAAACGAGGCCGCGAAAAAGCGCGTGGCTGTTAGCAGCACCTTTTCATAGGCAGGCCGCACGGAAATCTCATCCACCCGGTTCTCGATCTTCGGGATGTCGAAGATCGAATCATTGTAAAGGAACACCCGGATCAAGGGCGATGACGACCGGTGCGAGGCCAAGATCGCGATTCCGAGAACCAGCGGGATCAACGCCTCCTTCAAACCGAACAACAGCCCCGCCTGCGGCTTCACCGTCCCGTTCGTGTTCCACAGGTAAAGCGTCAGCCCGCCGGAGAGCAGCACCGAAACCAGCCCCAGGGCCGAGAACAGGTTGCCCTTGTGCGTCCGGATGAAATGCCAGATCCCGTAGCCGATGGGCAACGCCAGCGCCAGGATCATCGCCTTTAGGGGACCGATGTGCCAGGGCTTGGCTGCCTTGCCCAGACGCGCCTGCAGTTCCGGATCCTTGCTGAGATAACTCAGGATCAGGACCGGAATGATGACGTTGATCAGGATGTTGGCGAGGGGATGGTCCTGGGCGGATTTCTTCTCGGAAGCCATGCAAGGGTTTGGGGTTCTGCCGGGGGGGCACAAAAAAAGGGCGGCCATGGTTTCCCGGGGCCGCCCTTTGGAAAATCACGCCTTGCCGAAGATCGTTTGTCCCGTGGACCGGAGGTCGTCACAGGCGGTCTTCATGCGCTCGCAGAGGCTCGCTTCGCCCTTCTTGAGGTACGAACGCGGGTCGTAGGCCTTCTTGTCTCCCACTTCGCCGTCGATCTTGAGCACGCCCTCGATGTTCTGGCAGATGTGCGTCACGATCGGACGGGTGAACGCGTACTGCGTGTCCGTGTCGATGTTCATCTTCACCACGCCGTAGTCGAGCGTCTCGCGGATCTCGGAAAGCTCCGAGCCGGAACCGCCGTGGAACACCAGGTCCATCTCGGCAGCCGCGCCGTGCTTGTCCGTCACGGCCTTCTGGCCGTCGCGCAGGATCGTCGGCTTCAGCTTCACCGAGCCGGGCTTGTAGGCACCGTGCACGTTGCCGAAGGTCGCGGCGAAAAGGAAGCGGCCCAGCGGCTGCAGCGCTTCGTAAACCGCCAGCATGTCTTCCGGGGTCGTGTAAAGTTTATCGGCGGCAACACCGGAGGTGTCGTGGCCGTCTTCCTCACCGCCGACGACGCCGGCTTCCACTTCGAGGATGATGTCCAGCGCGGCGCACTCCTTGAGCAGCGCGGTGGAAAGCGCCAGGTTTTCCTCCAGCGGCAGCTCCGAGGCGTCCAGCATGTGGGATTGGAACAGCGGGCCTTTTCCAGCGGCGATGCGCTCCTTGGAAGCAGCCAGCAGCGGGCGCAGGAAACTGTCCACCTTCTTCGGCTGGCAGTGGTCCGTGTGCAGCGCGATGAGCACGTCATACTTCTCCGCCAGCAGGTGGCAGGCTTCCGCCAGCACGATGGCTCCGTAGGCGGCGTCCTTCACGGCCGTGCCGGAAGCGAACTCTCCACCACCGGTCGAAACTTGGATGATCCCGTCGGATTTCGCTTCGGCGAAGGCGCGCAGGGCACCGTTGATCGTGGGGAGGGACGTGACGTTGATGGCGGGGTAGGCGTAGCCACCTTTCTGGGCGGCGTCCAACATGGCGCGATACTGCGCTGGAGTTGCAATTGGCATGACGGCGTCTCCGTAACCAACTCACCCCGCCCCGACAAGCCGGAATAAATGGAATCCCCGTTTCCGCTTGCAGCTTGCCATTTCCCGGGCGCTCCGGTTCCTTCTCCCGCATCCGATGAGTTCTCCCGACAAGATTGTCTGCAAGCCGACACCTTGGTTCCTTTTCCGCGCGGTCGTCATGTTCGTGATGTTCGCGGTTTTTGCCGTCCTTTTCTACGTCGACGGCTCCACCGGCTACCGGAAAAAGAACGAGATTTTCTTCCTCAACAAGACCTTCGAGGGCGCCAGCAAGCAGTTCTTCGAGATGAATTCCGGCGGCACCCTCACCCCGGAACAGTGGAAAAAACACGCCTCCGCCCAGACCGTCCTTTTTCCCGAGGACCAATCCACCCTCCCGGCTGGCACGAAATTGCCCATGCCCTGGCCCGCCGTCCTCCAGGACTTCGAAAAAATGAAGTCCACTCAGTGGAATATCCTCTGGCGGGAATACACCAAGGACCGCGGCATCGACGCCACCGTCCCGGAGCATCCCTACGACGCCGGAAAAATCCGCGAGCAAT
>CAXTTX010000059.1:0-12379 GCA_964247045.1 uncultured Verrucomicrobiales bacterium
GTGCTGGTGAACTGCTTCATCCCCGCGTCATAGCCCGAGGTTTGCGCGGAAACCCAGCGGCCCGCCCACTGGTCCAGATTCGATGCGGATGGAACGAAGCCACCGCTGAAAACGCCGAGTTGGAACTGGAAACCTCCATCCATCGCGCTTCCCGTGCTTGTCAGGTTGGTCTTGCCGACCGTGCTGCGCCAGAAAATCGTTTCCCCGTGGGCAGTCTCCCAAGCCAGGAAGAGGCCCATTAGAAATGAGACCCGGAGGAAAAGCTTCATGGGTTTTCCATGCCATCAGTGGCTCCGCCGGCGCCGCACGAGGGCCAGCCCGCAGGCCACGAAGGTAACGAGCAAGGTTCCCGGTTCGGGAATCGAATTGGTCCGGATATTGAAAGAGGTTCCGTCCTGCGTGAAGAAAGCACCTGTGATCGGCGAGTCAGTGCCGAGATCGCTGATGGACCAGTTCGTTACTAAATCGTTCGCACAGCAACCTTCCGCCTTTGTCGGGAAGATCCAGGTGCTGGCACTCGCCAGGAAATACTCGGTGCCTTCCTGATTGCGGATAAGGACGTAGGCCCTCATTCCCTCGAAAAGCGGGTAGTCGTTGTAGTGCGCGCCCGGCCTGCCATCGTGATCCTCGACTTGCGCGGTTCCCGTGAAATACTGGCCGTCCGCCTCGCTGGAATAATAACCGGTGACGTCAAAGGCACGAAACCCTCCGTCCCAGTGGCTGATGTTCTCCTCCGTGGGCACGAAACCCTCCTCAAAGGTGCCGAGCTGGAAAAGGAAAGTGGTATCCAGCGGGGAACCCTCGCTATCCACGATCGAGGCTCCCGTGATGCTGCTCCAGTTCAGGGTTTGCGAATGGGCACGCGCGCCCCCCAGCACAAGCAGGAGGAGGCCGAGCTTCACGAAGTTCGGTTTCATGTTTCTCAGGGGGTGAGGCAGCCGTTTTAGCCAGCTTTTCCCAAAAAATAAAGGATGAATTGATAATAAGGACATCTTAATTATATTCGATCTTTCAAGGTGCCCACGGGACCGGAGTGGCATATCCGGCCAAGCCGTTCTTGGATTTCAGGAAGACGCTGCGGTTTCCGAGCAGGAGCGGGTCATTGTTGTGGGAGACCAGCGTGGCATCGCCGGTTTTCACCCACTTGATCACGTTCGGAACGCGCGGGGCGTTGTTGTTGAGGAAGTAGGTGTCGTAGCCGGTTGCCGTCGTGACCGTGTCCGACTTCCAGACGTTGAAGGTGTCCGCCGTGGCAAGGTCGCGGGTGCCGTTGAAGCCGTTCGCAGCAGTCATCGTCCAGCCGTTCGCCGTGTTGGCCGGGGATTGGTCCAGCGGATAGCCGCCCGAGATGAGGTTCGAGCCGGTGATCAGCGGCCGAACGAAGCGGTTTGTCCGTACCTCGCCATAGGCCAGGATGGATTGCACCGTGTGGCGGTTGTTGAAGAACATCCCCTGCCCGGGTGCCAGCACCGCGGCGCTTTGGTCGGAGTAGCCTCCGCCTTGCTTCACCCAACGCGGGGCCAGGACGCCGTCGTCATACAGCCAGTAGATCACCCACTGGTTCTTGGCGAAGAGCTGCACTTGATCCGCCGTGGAGAAGTCGTCCGTGCCGGTGAATGAGGCAGCAGGGAACAATTCGCCAAGCGTCCAATGACGGCGCAGGACGATGCGGTCTCCCGCCAGGCTCGCGGCCGGCGCGTCCTTCACCGTGTTGTAGGGAGCCTCGTTCTCAAACAGATCGCTGTCATTCGCCAGCGTCACGCTGCTGCCCGTGGCGGAAACCACGTCGAAGCGCTGGCCCTCGTTGTCACCGGAAGTCACTTCCAGGTAATAGGAACCGCCGCCGATCAGGGTCGCGAGGTCCACCGGACCCGCGCTGCCGGCCAGATCCAGCGTTTGTCCGCTGACCCCGCCCACCGTGCCGGTGAAGACCGTGCTCCGCAGGAAGGGATTGTTATAGGTGCGGCAGCAGAGTTCCAGCCCGGTTTCCCACCAGCCTTCCGTCTCGGTGTAGGTGGTGTGCTCGATGGTTTCATTACCGTCCGCATCCAGGTCGGCACGGATCCGCACGAAGCCCTCCCCGCCGTTGTGACCGGTCAGGGTTTCAAGATCGTGGATCGTCACCGTCTCGGTGCAGTCGCCGTTGTCCACCACGGTGATCATGGACGATTCGATCTCGATCTCAATCGGACTCCAACTGACCGGATTGGCCAGCACCGCCGCGTGTTGCAGCGTGTAGACGACATTCTGCAAGGCACCCTTGGGACGCACGAAGACCCCCTCGATGGTTCCCGGCGCAAGCGTGGAAGGTTGAATGTGCCAGGCATCCCCCGCCCCGCTTTCCGCCTTCATCGCGAAGGCGAACTCGGCCAGGTTGTCGTGGCGGTCCGCATCCGGGTTTCCAGTCGCGGTCTGGGCGGGATGCTGGAAGAGCCATTCAGCCCAGGTATCCGGGCAGGTATCCAGGGTCTCGACGAAATTGTTCTCCGCGTTCTCCTCGCCGGGCAGCACGCTGATGCGCGTGAGGTCGCCGATGACATTGATATCGCCGCCATCCCGGTCGCCGAAGCTGTTATAGCCGAAAGGCTGGGTCTGGCCCACGCGATAGTCGCCGGGGATAACCCCGGTGAAGGTGTAGTGGCCGTTGGAATCCGTGACCGTGGTGATCGGCTGCACGCCCGGTGTGTTGGGATCGCCGTCCACCGGATCTCCATCCTCATCCAGCAGGGTGAGCGTCACGTTCGCCAGCGGCGCGAGGCCGGCACGGACGTAACCGCTGATGGAACCGAACTGGATCTCCAGGAAATCGCGTCCTGTCACCTCTTGTCCCGGTGCCACGGAGATCACCGTGACATTGCCGATGCGGTCCGGGTTGCCGCCATCCACGTCGGTCACGCTGCCGTAGCCGGAAGGCTGGCTTTCCGAAACCTGATAGCTGCCCGGGAACAACCCCACGAAAATATAAAGGCCATCCGGGTCGGTCACCGCGGTGACGAGTTGCACGCCGGGTGTGCCGGGATCGCCGTCCGCCGGGTTTCCGGTACCATCGAGCAGGGTCATCGTCACGCCCTGCATGCCGACATCCGGAAGGCCGTCGTTGTCCTCATCTTTCCGCACGGCTCCGGCAATGGAGCCGAGTTCCACTTCCACGAAGTCACGACCCGTCACGGCTTGGCCGGGCACGAGGACGATGGGCGTCTGGTCTCCGATGACGTTGTAGTTCGCCCCATCCACGTCGCTCACACTGCCGTAGCCCGCGGGCTGGCTTTCCGAAACGCGGTAACTTCCCATCGGGACGCCTGTGAACAGATAATAGCCGGAGCCATTTGTAGTTGCCACGACCGGAGCACCCAGGCCATCCAGCACCGGCGTGCCGGAACTGTTCAACAGATGGAGCGTCACTCCGGAGATTGGAGAGTCACCGCTGTTGTTGCCATCCGTGTCCGCGAGGACATGGCCGCTGATGTTTCCCATCTGGATCTCGATGAAGTCATTTCCGGCGTTGTTACCCCCGGCAGTCACCACGGTCGCATGCTCATTGCCGATCAGGTTGTTGTTCGCGCCATCGATGTCGCTCACGCTGTTGTAACCGGACGGTTGATCTTCCCTCACCTGATAGCTGCCCGGAGTCAATCCGCCGAAACTGTAGGAACCATCCGCCAGGGTCGTCGTCGTGACCGGAGCACCCGAACCATCCAGCACCGGAGTACCCGCGCCGTTCAGGAGACGGATTACGACGCCTGCCAACGGGACATCGCCGTCGTTGTCACCATCCGTGTCCGCCAGCACGCTGCCGGAGATCGAGCAGGGTTGGTAGTAACCCGCATCGATGCTGTTGTCAGTCTGACCGGGAGCGAGGACGATTTCCTCCACCACACCCGTGCCCGGGTCCGGATCGCTGTCACCGGTAGCTAATCCCTGCCCGGCAATCGTGCGGTTGTAGCCGGAGGCGCTTCCAAATCTCATCTGATAGGTGCCAGGGCGCAATCCGGTGAAGCTGTAGGAACCCGTTCCCGGCGTTGTGGTGCTGGTGACCGGCTGGTCATCATCCCCATTGCCCGGAATGCCATCCGCACCGTAACCGGGACGATACAAGGAAACAGGAACTCCAGCCAACCCGGTTTCACCGCTTTCCTGCAAGCCATCCACATCCGGGTCGTCCCAGACAATATCACCGATGGCGGCCGGTTGGTAATATCCGGCGTCGATCGTGTCGTTGGTTTGTCCCGCTATCAGCACGATGCTTGCCGTGGTGCCGGTGCCCGCGTTCGCGTCGCTATCGGTGCTGTCCACACCCTGATCCGCAAGCGTGCGGCTGTAACCGGAGAGCGTTCCGAAATTCATCTGGTATGTGCCGGGACGCAGCCCGGTGAAATGATAGCCCCCCCCGCCGCCCGTCGTTGTGGTCGCGACCGCGGTGGCATCGTCACCATTCGAAGCGATTCCATCCGGACCGAATCCGGGGCGATAGAGTGTCACCGTCACCCCATTGAGGCCATTCTCGCCGCCGTCCTTCTGGCCATTCGCGTTGGTGTCGTTCCAAACCAGGTCCCCGATCGCTGCCGGCTGAAAATAACCCGCGTCGATCGTCGCGATATTCTGGCCGGCCGTCAGGATGATATTTGGGGTGGTGCCCGTGCTCGCGTTCGCATCGCTGTCGGAGGTGTCCGCGCCGTTGTCGGCAATCGTGCGATTGTAGCCGGAAAGTGCGCCGAAACCAACTTGATACGTTCCCGGCGGCAGCCCCTTGAAGTTATACGCTCCCCCGCTCAGGGTCGTGAACGTCGCCACCGCCGTCGCGTCATCCACCGTTGACGCAACGCCATCCGGGCCAAAACCCGGACGATACACGGAAACAAGCACGCCCGCGAGACCCGCTTCCCCGCTGTCCTGCTGTCCATTCGCGTTCGCGTCGTTGAAAACAAGGTCCCCGATCGAAACCGGCTGGTGGTATCCTGCATCTACGGTGTTGTTGGTTGCACCCGCCGCCATCACGATATTAGCCGTCTGGCCCGTTCCCGAGTTCGCATCGCTATCCGTTGCATCCGCGCCGTTGTCGGCCAACGTGCGGTTGTAACCCGAAAGTGTTCCAAAGTTCACTTGATACGTCCCTGGACGCAGACCCGTGAAACTATACGCGCCTCCGGCCGACGTCGTAAAAGTGCTCACCGCCAGCGCGTCATCGGCATTGCCCGCAATGCCATCCGCGCCGAATCCGGGTCGGTACAGCGAAACCGACACTCCCGCGAGCCCTGCTTCCCCGCTGTCCTGCTGGCCATTCGCGTTGGCGTCGTTGAAAACAAGATCCCCAATGGCCACGGGCTGATGATAGCCCGCATCGATCGTGTTGTTGGTCGCTCCAGCCCCCATCACGAAGGTCGCCGTCAACCCGGTGCCCGCATTCGCGTCGCTGTCCGTCGCGTCCCCGCCATTGTCGGCAATCGTGCGATTGTAACCGGGAAGCGCGCTGAAACCGACTTGATACGTTCCCGGCGGCAGACCCGTGAAGTTATACGCTCCCCCGCTCAGGGTCGTGAACGTCGCCACCGCCATCGCGTCATCCGCCGTCGACGCAACCCCATCCGGGCCAAAACCCGGACGATACACGGAAACAAGCACCCCAGCGAGCCCCACTTCCCCGCTGTCTTGCTGCCCGTTCGCATTCGAATCGTTGAAAACAAAATCCCCGATCGAAACCGTTTGGAAATAGGCGGCGTCAACCGTGTTGTTCGTCGCTCCCGCGGCCACTGCGAAGGTCGCCGTCAACCCGGTGCCCGCATTCGCGTCGCTGTCCGTCGTATCCACACCGTTGTCGGCAATGCTCCGCCCGTATCCGGAAAGCGCGCTGAACCCGACTTGATACGTTCCCGGACGCAACCCGCTGAAGCTATATGCTCCCGTGCTGTTTGTGACCGAACTCGTGATCGCCAGCGCGTCATCCGCCGTCGAGGCGATGCCATCCGCTCCAAAGCCCGGGCGATAAAGCGAGACGGTCACTCCCGCCAATCCGGTCTCACCGCTGTCCTGCTGGCCGTTCGCGTTCACATCGTTCCAAACGAAATCCCCGATGGTCGCCGCCTGATAAAAACCCGCGTCAATCGTGCCATTCGTCACGCCCGGGCTCACCGTGAAGGTCGCCGTTTGACCGGTGCCCGCGTTCGCATCGCTATCCGTCGCGTCCGCGCCTAGGTCAGCCAATGTCCGGCTATATCCTGAAAGTGTCCCGAAAGTCAGTTGATACGTGCCCGGGCGCAGGCTGCCGAAGCTATAAACTCCGCCACCGCCTGTCGTCGTGGTTGCCACCAGCGTCGCATCATCCGAATTGCCCGCGATCCCATCCGGACCATAGCCCGGGCTGTAAAGCGTTACCGCCACGCCATTCAATCCCGCTTCGCCGGAGTCCTGCTGGCCGTTCGCATTGGCATCACTCCAGACAAAATCCCCCACCGCGCCGGGCTGGTAGTAGCCCGCGTCGATCGTGTTGTTCGTGGCTCCCGCCGCCAGGGTGTAGTTCGTTGTGGTTCCCGTGCCCGCGTTGGCATCGCTGTCCGACGCGTCAGCACCTTGATCCACCAAGGTGCGGGCGGAGCCGGCGAGAGTTCCGAAATTCAGGTTGTAGATTCCCGGGCGCAGGCTGGTAAACGCATACGCTCCCCCGCCCGCGGTGACGGTTGTGGCCACCGCCGTCGCGTCGTCCGCGGTCCCGGCGATTCCATCCGATCCGAAACCGGGACGATACAAGGTCACCGTCACGCCGTTCACGCCCGTTTCCCCGCTGTCCTGCTGGCCGTTCGCATTCACGTCGTTCCACACGAAATCCCCGATCGCCACGGGCTGATAGAATCCCGCGTCGAGTGTCAAGTTGGATTGTCCGCCGGTTAGCGTCACGTTGCCGGTCTTCCCGGTCGTCGCGTTCGCGTCGCTATCGGTGGCGTCCGCACCGTTGTCAGCCAGCGTCGAGTTGTAACCGGCAGGCTTGTCGAAAACCACGTAGTAACTCCCCGGCATCAGCGTGAACGAATACGCCCCGCTCGAATTCGTTGTGGTTGTCGCTGTGATCGTGTCGTTTGCCGCGTTGAAGGCCGTCACCATCACACCGGAGATTCCCGTTTCCCCGCTGTCCTGCTGGCCGTTCGCGTTGGCATCGTTCCACACGAAATCGCCGATCATCACCCGCGTCGTGTAGCCAAAATCGATATCCGTCCTCGCCTGCGCCGCGCTCAACGAGAAAGTCGCCGCATGGTCCAGGTCACCGGAGAAGTCATGGGTCTGTACCAGCGTCGCGGCCAGCGTGCTGGTGTCGATCCGCGCCGTGTAGGTCCCGGGGACCAGGAAATCGATCAGATAGGCCCCGGAGGCATTCGTCGTCGCCGCCGGCTCCGTCGCGTTGTCATAGGTGCCGTTGCCGTTGATATCCAGATAGACCCGCGCACCGCTGATTCCCGTTTCTCCGGAATCCTGCACTCCGTTGGCATTCGCGTCGTTCCAGACAAAATCCCCCACCGACGCGGTCGCCCGGTAACCAAAATCCACATCCGCCGCGTCCTGGGAAACCGTCAAGGTCCGGCTCGCGCGGCTTGCCGTGCCCGTGCCATCATAGTCGAAGGTCTGCGTGGAACCCTGCGGCAACGTGCTGATATCCACCCGCACGCTGTAGGTGCCGGCCGGCAGGTTATCGATCAGATAGTAGCCGTTCACGTCCGTGATATCATATTCCTCCGTTGCCTGGTCGAATATCCCGTTGCTGTTCGCGTCGATGTAAACGATCACGCCCTCGATCCCCGGTTCCGCCGCGTCCACCACGCCGTCCGCATCGCGGTCGTTCCACACCCGGTCGCCGATGCTGCCGTCATTCCGGTAGCCGAAGTCCACATCCGTCCGGCTGCTGCCGCTCAGGACCACCGTCGCGGTGTGGTCCGTCTTCGGATTCGTCAAATCATAGGTTTCCACGTAGCTCGATGGCAGCGTGCCCGTGTCCACCCGCACCGTGTAGGTGCCATTGAAGAGGTTCCCGAGGGTGTAGGCACCGCTCGCGTTCGTGATCGCGGATGGCTCCGTTGAATCGAACACGCCATCCCCGTCGAAATCGATATAGACCCGCACGTTGGCGATTCCGGCCTCCGCCGCACCGGTATAGCTTGCGGAGCCATCGTCATTGCTTCCGCTGGTGCTGATGCTGCCATCCGCGTTCAGGTCGAAACCGCCGTTGACGATGGTTTTCCCCAGGAAGGTACCATCATCACTATTATCCACCGGAGTGCTGTTGTCGTTGTCGATATCCACGTAGCCATTGATGATCCGCATCGTGCCGATGAATCCGTCGTCGCTGTCATTCGCGCTACCATCCCCGTTCACATCGATCCGACCGTTGTTGATGAGATAGGTCGTGACTGGTCCCGCCGTGCCGCCATCCGCATTGATGTCGTTCCACACCAGATCGCCGATGGAAAGGGTGCCACGGTAGCCAAAGTCGAGATCCGCCCGGTGCTCCGCGCTGATCAGCGTGACCGTCCCCTCATGGTCCAGCCCGCCGTTGAGGTCGAAGGTCTGGGTCGCCCCGACGGGCAGCGTCGCCGTGTCCACCCGCACCGCATGAGTTCCCGCCGTGAGGTTGCCGATGTAATAGTTGCCATCTCCCGAGGTGATCGTGTTCGGCTCCCCGGAGTCGTAGGCATTGTTGTTGTTCGCGTCCTCGTAGACACGCACGCCGTTGATGCCCGGCTCGCCCGCTTCTTGCACACCATCCGCGTCACGGTCGATCCACACCCGGTCACCCACGCTGGCACCAACCCGGAAGCCGAAATCCACATCAGTCCGGTCCAGCGCCGCGGAGAGGGAAACCGTCGCCACGTAGGAGGTCACGATCCCATCCAGATCATAGGTCGCCCCATAGCCGGGGTTGATCGCTCCCACCGTCGCGGAATCCACCCGCACGACGTAGGTGCCTGCCAGCAGGCCGTTGAAAACATAATTCCCGTCTCCCGCGGTAAGCGTAGTCGCCTCGCTGGAGTCGCGCATCCCATTGTTGTTGCCGTCCAGATAGAGGCGCGCGTTGTTCAGGCCGGCTTCCCCGCCGTCCTGCACGCCGTTGCCATTCGCGTCGATCCACAGCCGGTCGCCGATGCTCCCGTACAAGGGATCTGAAGAACCGATGTCCAGCGTCACCCCGTAGGGGGTCACCAGGATGCTTCCCGTGTTCACGATCGCGCTTGGCGAGACAAGGCTCCCGTATGGCTTGATGGCCGCGCGGAACACCACCTGGATCTGTTGCCCGACGCCAAGTGTGCCCGGAATACCGTAGCCACTCCCGTCCAAGGGAAATACCGTGCCACTGCCGTCATCGGGAATCGCCACCCAAGCCTGCCACGCGTTGTTCACGCTGTAGCGATATTTCGCCGTCCCCGTCACATAGGTCACATCCGCCGGAAGATTGTCCTTCACCGTGTAGGGCCCCACGATGGCCGTGCGGGCCGTGTTGATCGTCCGGATGTCATATTCCAGCGTGTCGCCCGCGCTCTTGTAGCCATCCCCGTCGCTGTCCACCGCGATGGTCGAGCCCTTCGAGCCGTCACCTTCCCGCAGCGGCGGGATAAGGGTGGAAACGTCGAGTCCCGGTTGCGAAGCCGAGGCCACGGAGGGATCCTGCGCCCAGGCCGCAGCGATCTTCACGGCGGGATTCAAGACGTAAACCAGCATGCCGCTCTGGTCACCATCCGGATCATAGATGATTTTTTGTTCCAGCTCCCTCAGGCTGAACGAAACGTCATAGTGGTTGCCGTTCGCATCGGTCCCCACGCCGGCGTTGTCGCCATTGTAGTCCACGTAGACCGTCTCGGCGGTATGGCCGTTACCAGCCGTCGTGATCCACACAGGGTTGCCGTTCTCGGTAGGATTCGTCGTCGAGTTGGGGTCGCGGCCGATACCCAGGCTGAGCAAAACCTGCGTCGTCAGCGAGGGTTGGCCCACCAGCGTGAAGCCTCCGTCGAAGGACTGGTTGTCCCCCGTGCTGGCACTCGCCGCATCCACCGCGCAAAACGCATAAAATACCGGCGGTGTCCCGCCGGTGGTGTAGAAGCGATAGGCTCCGTAGTGCGTCGTCCCGCTCGCGGGGGATAACGTCACCCGCGCGTTTCCTCCCGCCGGCACGCTCACGTTTGCCGTCGTGTAGGCGCTCGCGCTGCTCCGGTAGTCATAGTTCACCGTGATCGCGCTCGTCCCCGGGTTGTAGAGGAATACCACTGTCCCATAGGTCGCCGGCGTGGAAACCGGCGCGTAGTAACTGCTGCTCCACCGGTACGTCGGCAGCAGCGAGGTATCCCGGCTCTGGTAGTTCGATGTGGGCCGACCGGTGAACATCACCACCTGAACCGGCTTGTCGGCAAGCACCCGGGCACCCGCGCTGACCCCCGCCACCGACTGGGTCCCGCCTTCCGCCAGCGCCACCGTCTGCTCGAAAATTCCGTCGTTGTTCGCGTCGATCTGCACGTTTGCGCCACCCGCGCCCGCCATGATCGAGATCGCCGTGTAGGAGAAAATATCCGTGTCATAAGTCAGGGTCGTGCCGGCGGTGCTCGTGGGCATGTCCACCCCCACCGGCACCCGGTATTCCGTTCCCCACAACCCGCGCTCGAAAACTTCCACGCAGCCCGCCAGCAGCGAGTTCGTCGAGGCCGGGAAACTCGTCTTTGTCAGCGAGATCGGCTTGAACGACGCGATCTTGTCCCGCGCGTCAAATTTGATCACCGAACTCCCCTGCGTGGAGGTCACGTAGTTCCGCAAGCTGAAGACCGTCCCTGCGGAAATCAGGTCCCCCGCGTTCCCCGGTGGATAGCCGTTCGCCGTATTCCCGTCCCCGTAGACCTGGGTCGTCGATTGCTTCGGATTGGTGATATCCTCCTCATAACCGTCCTCCCAGTGGTCATAGTAAATCACCGTGTTGTCCGACGCCGCCGAGAAAGTCACGAAGATGTTCAGCGGATCCACCGCCGCCGCGTTGATCGCCGTATACGCCGCCAACTGGTCGCTCTCCGGGACCGGCACGTAATAGACTTGGGACGGCGACGGATTCAGGCCAAATGCTGGCACGAATGCCGAAATGGCCAGAAAAAGGGCGCAAGTATACGTACGCGCAAAAGCGTGGCTGGAATTCATGACTCTGGGGGTGAAAACAGGGTCTCGAGGATGGGCTTTTGCCGTTTGGCGAAACGTCCTCGGGGCCGCAGCCAGAATATCAGGATATCCTAACAATCCAAGTTATTTTTATAAAGATGTTCAAAAAATTTAAATAAATTAGATGAAGTCACAATTTCCTCAAAATAAGCAATATACAAGATTCATCAAATCTCATTTCCCAGCTTTATCAGGCTAGACTCTCGTTAGAGGCCAGATTCATCGTGCAGATTTCGGCCTCCCTTTATGCCGATTTGACCCTGAAACTCTTGCAGTTTCCCGGCAAATTGCAGAATTCCAAAAAATTCCCTCCCTTTCCTGAGCCACCCCGCTTTCCCGCTTGTGAAAGTTTTCACAAAGCACGCTTGCCCGTTGATTCCTGTTTGGACATATTTCCGCGCGAGCACCCTCCGGGCGATTCTTGCGTAATCGCTCCGGCGGGCTTTTGACCTGCCATGAGCGACACACCTTCGGCGACTGCGGAAATCAAACTGCCTAAAGACCTTGCGGCGGAAAAAGGCATGGTCAACGTCCAGATTGATGGCGTTTGGCACCAATTTCCCAAAGGCACCCGCATGATCGAGGCCTGCCGCCAGGCGAAGATCACGGTCCCCCACTATTGTTACCATCCGAAGCTCAGCTCGCCTGGCAACTGCCGCATGTGCCTCGTCCAGATGGGCATGCCCCCCCGTCCCGCCCCCGGCCAGGAGCCTCAGCGGGACGGGAATGGCTATGAAATCATCGGCTGGATTCCCCGCCCCGTCATCGCCTGCGCGAATACCATCGGCGAAAATATGGGCATCCGCACCACCGGCGATCTCGTGGAAAAGTGCCGCGAAGGCGTCATGGAGTTCCTTCTCATCAATCACCCGCTGGACTGTCCTATTTGCGATCAAGCCGGCGAGTGCCGCCTGCAGGAGCAATCCGTCCAGCACGGCCGCGGCGTGTCCCGGTTCGTGGACATGAAAGTGAAAAAGCCGAAGAACGTCGATATCGGCCCACGCATCCGCCTCGACGACGAGCGCTGCATCATGTGCAGCCGCTGTATCCGATTCATGGATGAGGTCGCGTCCGATCCCGTCCTCGGCTTCACCCAGCGCGGCACCCATACCACGCTCACCGTCCACCCGGGCCGCCTGCTGGATTCCAACTACTCTCTCAATACCGCCGACATCTGCCCCGTCGGAGCACTGACTTCCAACGACTTCCG
>CAXTTX010000059.1:12389-16998 GCA_964247045.1 uncultured Verrucomicrobiales bacterium
AACACCGACCATCGACGTGAACTGCGGCACCGGCACCAACATCACCGTCTGGACCCGTGGCAACAAGGTGCACCGCATCACGCCCCGTCTGAACGACGAGGTGAACTCCGCGTGGATGCCGGATTCCCACCGCCTGAACTTCCATTATATCGACAGCGAGGCCCGTCTCACCGAACCGCTCGTCTGGCGCGCCAGCGTTTCCCCGGCGCAATTCGCCGTCACTCCCTGGCGCGACGCCATCGCGGAAGCGGCATCCCGCCTCAAGGCGTTTTCCGGCAGCCAGATCGGGATCATCGCCTCCGGCCGCATGACCAATGAGGAGCTTTTCATGGTCAAGGCGCTTGCCGCCGAAACCGGCAGCGGCCAACTCTCGCTCGTTCCCCGCTCGGGCGAGGCCGACAATCTTCTCGTCGCCGCGGATCGCAACCCGAACACCACCGGCGCGAAACTGGTCTTCGGCACGGAGGATCCTTACGCGAATCTCTGGGTCATCCGCGAAGGCATCCGCAGCGGCTCGATCAAAGCCCTGCTCGTCTTCGGTGAGGACATCATCACCGATGCCGGCTTCACCACGGAAGACCTCAAGAAACCCGACTTCGTTCTCCAGACATCCGTCCTCGCGAATCCCACCGCGGAGCGGGCCCACATCGTTCTGCCTTCCGCCACCTTTGCCGAAAAACGCGGCTCGATGGTGAACCTCTCCGGCCGCCTCCAGCGCCTCAACCGCGCGGTCGAGCCTCCCGGCCTGGTCCGTGACGATTGGGAAATCCTCCGCGATCTCCTCCTCGCCCTTTCCGGCGGCAAAAACGAAGCCCCGATGATCGAGGACGTCTTCAAGGCCATGGCGGAAACGATTCCCGCCTTCGAAGGCCTCACCCTCACGAAAATCGGCCACCAGGGAAAACCGGTCCTCGATACTGGCTATCAGATCCCTCTTCTCGCCAACGAGCGGGCCCGCAAGGCCGCCGGACTCATCAACGGCTGATCCCTTCCCTCCCGATGGACTTCCTCATTCCCATTATCATCATCATCGCCAAGATCGTCATCCTGACGTTCATGGTGGTGTTGCCGTTGGTGCCTGTATCGGTTTACTTCGAGCGCCGCTTTTCCGCCATCATCCAAGACCGTGTCGGTCCGAACCGCGTTGGCATTCCCCTCACTTTGTTGGGATTCAAGAAGGACTTCCACTTCTTCGGTCTGATCCAACCCGTCGCCGACGGTTTGAAGTTGTTCCTCAAAGAGGACTTCACCCCTGACCACGTCCGCAAGGCCTTTTACTGGATGGCTCCCGCCCTTACCGTGGTCCCAGCACTCATCACCGTCTGCGTGGTTCCCTTCGGTTCGCCGATCACCATCTTCGGTCACACGGAAAAGCTCGTGATTGCCGATCTGGACATCGGCCCGCTGTTCGTCTTCTCCGTCGCCTCGCTTTCGGTCTATGGGATCACCCTCGCCGGCTGGGCCTCGAACTCGAAGTTCCCCTTCATCGGCGGCGTCCGCTCCACCGCCCAGATGATTTCCTACGAAATTGCCCTCGGCCTTTCGATCATTCCGGTCCTCATGTTCTACGGCGACCTGAATCTCGGCAAGATCGTCCAGTATCAGGCGGACAACGGCTGGCTCCTGCTGCCCTTTTGGAAAGATGGCCACCTCGGCGCGGTCGATCCCCAGGCGCTCCTCTTCTTGTTCCCCGCCGCCATTGCTTTCCTGATCTTCACGATCTCAATCTTCGCGGAAACCAACCGCATGCCCTTCGACCTTCCGGAGTGCGAAACCGAACTCGTCGGCGGCTACCACACGGAATACTCCTCCATGAAGTTCGCGATGTTCTTCATGGGTGAATACGCCGCCATGGTCATCGGCTCCGCCCTCATCGTCACCCTCTTCCTCGGCGGCTGGTCGATCGGCTTCGGCATCGACGCCCACGTCGCGAAGCTCCGCATCGGTGACTTCCACTTCGGCGGCCTCATCCACATGGGCTGCTTCCTCACCAAGCTGGTTGCGTTCATCCTATTCTTCATCCTCGTCCGCTGGACCGTGCCACGGTTCCGTTATGACCAGCTCATGAAACTCGGCTGGGTCATCTTCTTCGAGGCCGCCCTCATCAATGTCTTCCTCGCGGCCCTCATCATCGCGGCTCCCCAGCTCGGGTGGGCCATCACCGGCATCGGCGCGGTGCTCCTCATCGTCGTCACCGCAGCGGTCATCTGGGTCGCCCGGGTTTCCGAAGAGCGTCCCAACATCATCCGCGCCTAAGCGACCCTTCACCTTTTCCTTCCATGGCAGTCGTCAAACTCCAGCGCCCGAAACTCAATTTCGGTGAGAAAGTCTACTTCGGGGCCCTCATCAAGGGCTTCTTCCTCACCATGACCCACGCGGTCAAAACCCTGCGAGGCAAGTCCGCCGGTGCCGACACCCTCGCCTCCTCGGGTCTTGGCGTGACCATGCAGTTCCCCGAGCAACGCTGGGATTCCCACATGCCGGAATACTACCGCGGTGCCCCCACCCTCGTCACTGACGAGCAGGGCCGCGAGCGCTGCGTCTCCTGCCAACTCTGCGAATTCATCTGCCCGCCGAAGGCCATCCGCATCATCCCCGGCGAGATTCCTACCGATGACCCATGGGCCAAGGTCGAAAAGCGTCCCAAGGAATTCGATATCGACATGATCCGCTGCATCTACTGCGGCATGTGCGAGGAAGTCTGTCCCGAACAGGCCATCTTCCTCCGCAAGGACTACCTCATCACCGGCCTCAAACGCGCCGACATGGTTCATGACAAGGAAAAGCTCTACGAAATCGGCGGCGTCCGCGAAGGCCTCGTCAACAAGTGGAACGAACTCAAGTGATCTCCTCTTCTCTTCGGATTTAATGCTTCGAATTTAGAGCTTACCTGCAATGCCCTCCTACCTCTTCTGGCTCTTCGCCACCGTCATGCTCATTGGCGGCACGGCGGTCGTCGCCTTCCGCAACCCGGTGTCAAGCGCCCTCTCCGTGGTGACCTGCTTCGTCGGCCTTGCCGGTCTGTTCATCGGCCTCAGCGCCTTCTTCGTCGGCGTCATCCAGATCCTCGTCTACACCGGCGCGGTGATGGTGCTCTTCCTCTTCATCATCATGCTCCTCGACCTCAAGGATGAGGAAAAGCGGGCCAAATCGCTCGTCCCTGTCGCCGGTGGCCTCACCCTGGTGGCCGCCTTCTTCATCCAGCTCGTCGGTGTCCTTTCCCGCTTCCCCAACAAGCTCGCTCCCACTCTCGACAAGGAGACCCTAGTCGCCGCGGCGAAGGGCTTCGACTCAGCAGGCAAGATCAGCGGTAGCCTCGCCGATGGCAAGCTCCCCGATGTCCATCTCATCGGCCACACCCTCTTCACGCAATACAACCTGCCGCTCCAGATCCTCGGTGTCCTGCTCCTCGTCGCTACCGTGGGTGTCGTCGTCCTCTCCAAGCGCCAGAACAACTGACCTCTTCGTTTAGAATTTCGTGCTTAGAATTTAGCGCTTTTGCCAATGGCCTCCCTCAACGATTACCTCCTGGTTTCCGGCCTGCTCTTCGCCATCGGCCTGGCCGGGGTGGTGTTGCGCCGCAACATCATCATCGTCTTCATGTGCCTGGAGCTGATGCTCAGCGCCGCCAACCTCACCCTGGTGGCCTTCTCCCGCTTCAATCCCACCCCGGACGGCCTGCCAGACTATAACGGCCAGATGCTGGTCTTCTTCGTCATCACCGTCGCCGCCGCCGAAGTGGCCGTCGGCCTGGCCATCATCGTCGCCCTCTATCGCGCCCGCCAGACCATCCACACCGACGAGCTGACCTCGCTGAAGGGCTAACCGACCTTTTTCCCATCTCATGAATCTCGCCTGGATCCTCCTCTTCCTGCCGCTGGTCGTGGCCGCGATGAACCAACTCGTTTTGAAAAAAACCGGGCTGGCTCCCATCGTCTCGACGGCATCCGCGATCGCCACCTTCGTCATCGCGCTGTCCCTTCTCAAGACCACCGGTGTTTCCACCTTTCCATGGGCCACCGTCGGCGACTTCTCCGTGGAAATCGGCATCCAGCTCGACCGGCTCTCCACCGGCATGATGATTGTCGTGACCGGCATCGGCATGCTGGTCCACATCTTCTCGCTCGCCTACATGAAGGACGACTCGGCGAAGGCACGCTACTTCACCGGCCTTTCGCTCTTCATGTTCTCGATGACCGGCATCGTCCTCTCCTCGAACTTCATCATGACCTTCATCTTCTGGGAACTCGTGGGTCTCAGTTCCTATCTGCTCATCGGCCATTGGTATGAGAAGGACTCCGCGGCGGACGCCGCCAAGAAGGCATTCCTCGCCAACCGCGTCGGCGACTTCGGCTTCATGATCGGTATCCTGATGCTCTGGGGCATCACCGGCGCACTCTCGTTCGACGGCATGGCCGCCGGCGTTAAGGCCTTCCAATCGGCCCACTTTGAAATCTTCGCCGGCGTTCTTTCCACCGCCCTGCTCTGTGTCTTCTGCGGCGCGGTCGGCAAGTCCGCCCAGCTTCCCCTTCACGTCTGGCTGCCGGACGCCATGGAAGGGCCCACGCCGGTTTCCGCGCTCATCCACGCCGCCACCATGGTCGCCGCC
>CAXTTX010000060.1:0-11263 GCA_964247045.1 uncultured Verrucomicrobiales bacterium
GCGGTGGGCGAGGCCGCGGGTGCTGAAGACCGCGGAAACGGAAAAGAGCAGCAGTCCGGCTCCCAGGCCGGCGTAGCCCTTCAAGGTGAATGCCAACACCAGGCCGGCGGCTATCATCGCGCTGGCCACGAGCAGGAGGCGCAGGCAGGCCATACCCATCTTGTAGTCGATCAACTTGCGTCCCACCCAGGCCATCGCGAACACATGTAGCAGGGTGGAAGTGGGGTAGGCGATCGCGGCGCCCCGCAGGCCCCATGCATTCAGCAGCCCGATGCTGAGCACGATTTCAGCGACCGCGAAGATGATCCCGAATGTGGCGAAGCCGCGGGCATCCCCCTTGGCAAGCTGGATGATATTCAGGGGATAGGAGATGACCTTGAAAAATACCCCGCAGGCCATGATGGCGAGGAGGTCCGAAGCCTGGTAAAACTTCGAGGTGTAGAGAATGAGCAGGATCATGGGCGCGCAAGTGACCGTGGCGATCACGCCGGGCAGGGCGAGCAAGACGCCGATTTCGATCTGCTGGTTGACGGCTTTCACCATGCCCGTGTGGTTGTCGAGCATGGCGGTGAGGCGCGGATAGAAGTCCATTCCCATCGCCCGGAGGACAAAGTTGACGAACAGCCCGGAGATCCCCCAGGCCGATTGATAGATTCCGGCGTCGTTCAAGCCGAACTTTTGGGTGATGATCGCCCGGATCGCCATGTCCTTGCCGGTCCAGAGCAATCCGGTCAGCATGAACGCGAAGCCGAGGGCCATCAGCGAGCGGCTGGATGACAAGGTTTCCCTCCAGGAGACCTTGCAGCGCTCGACAGGGACGGTACGGGAGAAATACCAATAGACCCCCAAGGCAAGAACGGATGCCAGCAGCATCGCGGGGACGATGCCGGCGTCCTTCCATTTCAAATAGACGATGACGATTGGCAGAATGGAAGCCACCGAGGAAAGGATATTCATCCTGGCGACCTTGCCGACCTGTCCGGCACCCTGGAGAAGAGCCATTTCTCCCCCGGCGATCGCATTCAACAGCAAGGGAATTCCAAGGATGGCGATGGCCCACGCATGGCTCGCGTTGGCGAAGCTGAAGTTGCTGAGCGGAATCGCGAAAACCACCGACAGGAGCAGTCCGAGAATGCCCGTGAGCAAGCTCGCCCTGCGGACGACCTTCACGGTGCGGGCGAATTTTTTGGGGTCGCCGGTGCCATGGGCGGTTGCCACCTCGCGAACGGAACTTTCACTGATCCCAAGGCCCGCGAGTGTTCCGACTACCCCGCCGATGGAGCCGTAAAGCCCGACCAGGCCCACGCCGTCCGGACCTAACAGGACGGCGAGCGCCTTGGTCCGGACAAAGCCCAGGATGTAGCAGATTCCCTGGCTGCCCCCGAGCATTGAGGAGGACTTGAAAGTCGCGCGGTAGCCGTCGCGCTCGCCGGGAGCAGTTTCGCCGGGAGCGGTTTCGCCGGGTTCAGCGGGCTCGCCGGGGGCGGCTTGGTAAGTGGAAGACATGTGAAATTTGATTTGGGAACCGTGTTCCGGAGAGAATCATTGTAGATCCCGGATCATGTTCCGGAGCGGATCATCTAGTTCGCGATCAATCCTTTTGACAGAGTAGAGCTCATCGTAGATTCCACCGGGAATTCCGCCGCCGCGGATCCTGAGGATGTCGGCTTCGGTGATCTTGAGACCCGCGTCCCAATTCATGTAGCAGTAGGGGCTGGCTGAGGATTCACTCCGCGCGGCGAAGAAATTGGCCGGATAGAACTCCTCCTTGGTGTAGAAGTGCCGGGTGATGTGCTTGCGGTATTTGGGGCTTTGCTGGACGCGCTGGAAAAACTTCACCAGCCCCTGGTGGCGGCCGTGTGCGTAGTTGACCGGCCAGCCGATTTCCCGCCAGACATGGCTTATGAAAGCGGCCGCGAAGGCGGCGAAATCCGCTCGGGGGTAGAAAGTGCCCTCTACCTGGGAAACCAGCGAGGTCGGCTGGTTTCCCACCGAGCGCATCATCTTGCGATAGGCATTGTCGGACGTGAAGGCGTCCTCCCAATGACGGAAGTCGGCGCGGTCCTGAAGGTTGAAGCGGGAGAATCCGAAATCATGGCGGCGGACGTAGTCTTCCACCCCCTTTCGGACAAACATGTCATTGCTCGAATGGAAGCAGAAATGGGTGAACTCGAGTCCGGCCTTGTCCGCCTGGACGAAGTTGTTGATGTGGCATTTCAGCACCAGGCCGGTGCCGGTGTAGATCGGATCCGGATTGAGGAATACACCGTCGATGGAGCCGAGAACCCGGCGGACCTCCTGTGTGGATTCCATGAACTGCCGCGACGCATGGATCACGGTGATGGAATCCGGCGCGAACTTCTTGAAGTTCTCGATCTGGTCCAGGATCACCGGGATGTTCTCGTGGACGGTCAGGCTCAACAGTATCATGGCCGTAGTGCTATTGCGGTTTGGAATGCGGCTGCTTCCTGGCGGCGTTCCGGATGCGGCGGATCAGCCTGCCGCCAACTCCCTTCGCACATGCCAGGCCGATGGCGGGCAAACCGCCGAGCCAAGATGCATACGCGCCCGCGGATGCCGGTGAACGGAAGAGTCCTCCCTCGTGGTCAACGCGGTAGGTCTGGTGCGATTCAAAGCGGCTGAACCTGATCGGGAGATTGAAGCCGGCGGCCACGGGGGCGACCGGGAGAAAATGGGAAGCGATGAACTTTTCCGAGCGGGCGAGGGACACCGGATTGACCGAGGTGATGGTCCTGACGGAATCGTGGTGGCCGTTTTTTTCCGCGAATGCGAGGATGAGGCGTTGCTCGGCATTGAGCGGAGGGGTGGTTCCCACGGAACTGTCCGCTTTCAAGGGGGAGCGTTCAAACAAGCGGTCGATGACATCCAGCGGGATATCCCAGAGGTTCTTCACATCCTCCAACAGGCCGAATGCGAAGAAGTCGGAAACCCAGTAGGGCGAAGGGCATAACCGGGGACAGGGACTGAAGACCGCGCTCACGAGTGCCCTCTTGGAAAAATATCGCGGGGCCAAACCTTTGGCCGAGTGCTGGTCCCAGAGTTCGAGGAACTTCGCCGAGAGCAATGAAGTGTCCGAGCGCAGCTTGAGGCCGTAAGGCCTTGTTCCCGCCTGCAAGCCGGCACGGCTTGAGACGATCTGGCGATAGATGTTGGCGGACGAGGAATTCGCTCGTTCCCCGACGGAGCCAGGGTCCGGATTCGTTACCAGAAGGTCGTAATCCAGTGCGGAGATGTCCTGGTTTTCCCAAGTGGAGAAGATGATTTCGGCTCCCGGGAGGAACTTGCGGACGCTTGCCAGAACCTCGCGAGTTGTTGCCGCGGCCGCGGCGTCCGTCACCACAGGCCCCTGGACGATGACGCTGATATCAGCAGGAGCTATCATATGCCGTTATGCCGGCAAGGTCGTGAAAGCCGGCGTCAGCGGGCATCAGTTCTTTTTCACGGCAAAAGCAAGGGCAGTGCCGCCGATCATCTTCACGTCGTATGGAGACTCCTTGAGATACTTCACGACGTCACGATGGTTCGGTACGCAATCGTGCCATGCCATCACTCCGCCCGGGCGCAACATTCTCCAGCCCTTTTCGCTGTCATTCTTGACGTACTCGTAGCTGTGCGCGCCATCGACGAAGACGAAGTCGATGGTGCCCAGGTAGGGAGTCTCATCGAAGGTAGCGGAGTCGGATTGCAGGAATGTCACGCGGTCCAGCAGATCACGGGGGATTAGGATGCCCTTGCCTCCTTCATTTGCGATCGCTTGTTCCTCCGGCTTTGGAATGGGAAGCTCATAGGCAGGATGATCCTCCGGGAGGTCCAGGGTATAGACCATGCCGCCAGGCTCTACGTTGAGCGCGAGTTGGGTGGTTGAAACGCCCTTGTAAGTGCCGAATTCGAAGATTCTCTTCGCTTTTGAGAGATAGGAGAGGGCGGCAAGGCCCGTGCACTCCAAGGGCGAGACGGAGGCACCCACGAGGGGAAATGATTGCAATGTCCAGCGCTGGGTTCCGGGATTGATGTTCAGGACATCGACCGATGGGATGGGCCGGATATCTGCCACGGGGTCCACGATTTGCCGGGCGGCCCAGGAGGCGATGCCGAGGACATGCGGAAGATCGCGGGGATTGTTCAGCGTGATCCGGACAAGGTTGCCGGCCAGTTCAAAGATTTTGTCGATCATGGTTGTTAATGATTTTCCCTTGGCAACGGTTTCAATAGAGATAAGCGCGCAGTTCCTTCATGCGGCGGCCGTCCCACTCGATGACATCGGTGCCTTTCAATTCCTTGCCGCCGATGGCGAGAGTGAACTCAATGACACTGCGCGATTCATCGGCAATAATCTGGCGGGCGGTGAACACGAGGTCCGGGTTTCCGTTGAAGATGTCGCCGATGTAGCCGAGGACCGCCTCCTTGCCTTCCATGCGTTTCACGGCGGGATCTTCCAAGGCGAATTCATCCGTGATCATGGCCCTGACTCCCGCCAGGTTGCGGTTGTTGAAGAAGGTGACGTATTGGCGGGTAAGTGTTTCGACCAGCGCGGTGCCTCCGAGGGCAGGCGCCTCGTCGATCCGGCCTTTGTCATACACGGGAGTGGCCATGAAGAACTCGAGGTCCTCCGGAATGCCGAGGCCGTACATGCCTTCGTACTCGCGACCAGTGCGGGTGACGACGATCTTCCTGCCTTCCTCAATGAGCAGGTTGTAGGCGGGGGCGACGTAGAACTCACCGTTGGAACGGAGATCCAATTCGATCATCCGCTTGGCTGCGCGGACGAAGTCCGAGCCACGGCGGAAATTGTAGATGCCCACGGTGGCCTCGTTGCTGACGACTTTCTTTTCGACGACTTCGATGACGTTCATCCCGTCATCGAGACGGCAGTAGGACCATTTCGGGTGATCAGCCTCGAAGGTCATGATCAGGCCGTCGGCCTGCTGGCCGTCCATCTCGGCGAGGTAGGTGTCGATGTCCAGTTCGACGAACTGGTCGGAGTTCGCGATCATGAGGGCATCGTCATTGTCGATGAATTCCTCCGCGAGCAGAACCGTGCAGGCGGCCCCTTCGGTCACTTGCTTCACGGTGACGATGTTGCATCCCGGGCAAAGCGCGCGAAGCGTTTCCGGCACCTCGGGGTAGGTCTCCAGGTGTTCCTGAAGGCAGATAAAGGTGAACTGGTGGTCTTGGGCGGGACGCACGTTTTCGATGACCCACTGGATCATCGGCTTGCCGCCGACGGGGATGAGGGGCTTCGGGATGGTGAAACCCGCGTTTGCGAAACGGCTTCCGCGGCCGGCCATGGGAACGACGATTTGTATCATGAATTTATTGTCCTCTCAGGTATTTGTCATTCTTCGCGCCGGGGATCTTGATCGCGGCGGTAATGGTTTCAGTGACGGCACGGAAGTCCGTCCCCTCGCCAGGCTCCATCACGATGATGTCGCCCTTGGTGTAAACCACCCCGTTCATTTCGGCGCTGCCGGTGACGATGACGGTGTATTCGGTGGCGATCTTGTGGTAATGCCACGCGTCGTAATCGCCCGGCGCGTATTCCTTGATGGCGACTTCGACGTCCTCGGTGTCGTGCAGGGTGGGGGTGAAGCTCCCGATGAACCACCCCAATTTCATGTCCTCCAGTTTGGCAACTTTCATGATTCGATTATTTGTGACCCGTGGATGACGCCTTGTTCGAGTAGTTGTGGACATCCGCCGGCGTGGCGAGTGAGCAATAACTGGACCGTTCGATGAGTTGAACGCCGATGCGGGCCTGGCGCAGGATCATTTCATTCAAGGCGGGGCAGATATAGAACAGCCCGTTGACCTGCGCGTCTTTCTTGAGCATTTCCATGGCGGCGCTGACGAAGTCCGAGCCACGGGCGAAGAAATAGAATCCAGCGGTAGCGAACTTGCTGATCGGCCGTTTCTCGGCGGTTTCGATGACCAGGCCTTCCTCGTTGCACTTCACGAAGGACCAGCGGGGATGGAT
This sequence comes from uncultured Verrucomicrobiales bacterium, assembly GCA_964247045.1. Lineage (GTDB taxonomy): Bacteria > Verrucomicrobiota > Verrucomicrobiia > Verrucomicrobiales > Akkermansiaceae > Luteolibacter. The sequence continues at coordinate 5,996 of CAXTTX010000060.1, forward strand.
GTCCTCGAAGACCACGACCCCGGCATCCCACTTTTTCTCCAGGAATTCCGCGATGATGGCGGGGAGGTCCACATCGACCAGGATCTGGTCGCCATTGGTGATAATGAGGGGTGAATCGTCGTTGATGAGGTCCACTGCGAGTAGGGCGGTGCAGGCCGCACCCGAGGTTTCCTCCACCTCCAGGACCAGGGTTTCCGGGTCCATCAACTGGAGGACCTTGCCGGTGTGATGCCTGCGGTTCTCGTCATTGCGGACGGCGCAGATGAAGCGGGCGCCCAGGGACTTGAGCGGCTGGAGGGACTCCATGACGTGCTGCACCATCGGCTGTCCCGCGACCTCGGCGAGATTCTTGGGGTAGCCGTAGCCGGCATCCTTGAAGGCTTGGCTGGAACCGGACATGAGGACGAGGACGTTCATGCAACCCTCCCTTCCGCCTGGCGAATGTGGGTCATAATGCCATCCAGCGTGACGTCGGTGGTTTCCTCGACGATCATCAGATGCGCGCCGGCGGCGCGTGCTGCGGCGATGCCGTGCTCGTTGTCCTCGACCACGAGGGTTTCCTCCGGTTTCACGCCGATCATGGCCATGGCTTTCACGTAGATTTCGGGATCCGGCTTGCCCTGTTTGACGTCCTGGTTGCTGACGATGCCCTCCAGGTATTGGTCGAGGTTGCTGCGGTTCATCATGAGGGTGATGCTGTTGCGGACGGAGTTCGAGGCAACGGCGAGTTTGTAGCCCATGGCGCGGAGATTGGAGAGCGCGTATTCGTGCTGGAAGACGGGCTTGCAGCGGGCGTGGACGAGTTCCGTGGTGTAGATCTGTTTGAGATCGTTCAGGAAGCCATGCAAGGAAACCGGCAGGCCGTGTTCCTTGGTGAGCATCTCGAGCTTCTTGCGCGTGGGCAAGCCGTCGAATGTCACGAGGTGGTCATATCGGCTGATATTGAAGCCGAAATGATTGAGGGCGCGGTTGAGAGCCTCGTAGTGCCAGTCCTTGGCATCGATGAGCACCCCGTCCATATCGAAGATGACGGCTTTGATTTTAGACATGGGAGAAATAAGATTTGGCTTTTTCAGGAATATCCGAGCAGAGCATGAGACCGGGATGGCTGGCGACGGGACTTGCCAACAGGCGCTCCCAGAAGGACAGGTGGGCGCGGCCGTGGAGTTCCGGTGAAACGAGGCAGACCTGTTTGCCCGAGTCGAGATGCCTGAGGATGGCATCCGGGGTGAGCCAGCTGTCGTCGAAAAACGCGTCCATCCAGACTCCGGCGGCCTCCTGGTAGAAATTCGGAGCCGGTTCGACGTCGCTGTGGCGGGTGAAGACCCGGAGGCCTTTTTTGATAGAGACAACGGCGTCCGGGATGGACATGTCGAAGAGGAAGTAATTCGAAACACCATGGCTCTCGAAGGCATCTTTCAGGAGTTGCTGGAGACCGTCCGACTTGATGTTGACGGCGATCGGGAGCGAGGCGTCGCGTGCGGCGAGGATTTCGAAAAAAGTGTCTGCCGGAAGCGCGTCGGCATCCGGAGTATCATGGGAGATGACCAGGGAACAAAGGGAGTCGCGAAAGTCCGTCTCCGTGCCGAAGCCAAGATCGAACGATCTCTCGAAGGCCGCGACGGAGTTCTTCTCGGCAGGTTCTTTCCAATAACCACGATGGCTCAGGACAATCATGAATCTTATAACTCGGGATTGGGGGGGCGATTTGCCGGCACCAGCCGTGGTGCACGGGACATGCGGTAAAGAAGATGGATTTCAGGAAAGCAAGCGGCAAGCCAATTGGCCGGGGCGTGCTGCGCGGGAATGATTTCCGGCTTTCAGGAAGAGCTGACCCGGGCTGCCGCGTCCAGCAACATGCGGGCGGCTTCCGGACCGTGCAACCGCGGGATCCAGAGGGAACTGATGCCGCCCGCTTTTCTCGCGCCCTTTGCCCAATTTCGCGCTTCCTCTTCCAAGGCCATGGCGAGGGCGGAGGCACCCCGGTTGGCGGCGAGAGTGCCCGAGCTTTCCGTGGTGAACCAGGAGGTCGAGGCAAGCAGGGGATGGGCACCGACCACGACAGAACAGCCGCAGCAAAGGGCCTCGCCGGAACTGATGTGGAAGGATTCGAACCGGGAGGGGCAGAAGAGGATCTTGCTCCGGCAATACTTTGCCAGGAGTTCCTGGCGGCTGGTGGCGGGTGTCAACACGAGCCGGTCTAACAATCCTTGGCTCCAATCCCCGCAGAGTGTGCGGAGCCCGCTGCTGTTGCGGCCCACGACCTCGGCCGTCCAACCGGTATTTCGGGTGAGGAAATCCTTGAGCGCGGCGATGAGCGCCTCCGGGTTCTTCTGGCCCGCGTCACTGGCCTCCCAGCGGCCGACGACGAGCACGCGATTTTGCTTTTCGCCGCCGTCATAGCGCATGAGGGGTGCCACGGGATGAGGAACAAGGGCGGCCTTGTCCGCGACCTGAGGGAAACCCAGCGAGCGTGCATAGCGGCTGATTGAATCCAGTGCCGGGGGCGAAACGGAGGTCACGAGATCCGAGGTGTCGATCATCTCGAGGCGAGATTTTTCATAGACGGCGGGAAAGAAATCCCGGGCAGCCTTGGCGAAGTAACGCAGGCGCGTGGACAATGGCTGGGGCACTGCGGCCATCCCCCATGAACTGGCGAGCCATTCGCTCCAATCGCTGTAGGGACTGCCGAGGCCGGCGGTATCGAGGCTTTGGATCAACTGGATGCCGGCTTGGCGGATGGCACGGGCGATGGCCAGGTAGCGGGGATCGCCCCAGGCGTAGAGGACCACGAGGTCGAGGCCGATGGAGCGCCACCAGTTTGGGTTGGCAAGCTTCTCCGGAGTGCCGCGGATGAGGTCCTTCGCGTCTTCCGGCGTGGCAGTTCCCGGCATGATGGAGACGCACTCCGCTCCAATCTGTTGGAAGCTCCGGCAGAGCAGGCCGGAATCGCGTCCGAAAAAGTGTTCGTCGGCGGTGAAATCGACGGGAGTGCAGGTGGCGACTTTCATGGCTGCCCGTGGATCAGGAACGCTCGTAGGTTTTGCCAAAGGTGAGGCGTTCGCGGAGCGATTTCTCGGTAAACTCCAGCGGTTTCGAGGCGAGGCGGAGGAGTTTGCCGGACAGCGTGGGGGAGTGGCGCGCGCGGCTGAGGTGCTTGGCAACTTCGCCGGGGTCGCGTTCGTTGTAGGACGGCTTGGTTTCGCCGATGTCCATCGCATCGAGGCCCCGCTTCAGGCAACAAAGGGTGAGGAGGCTCTGGTCATGGCGATGCCCGCGGAAACCGGGCAACTCTGGCAAGCCGCAGGTGCTGGCATCGTCACTGACAAGATCCCGGCGCACACACCAGGAAAGCCATTCATTGACGAAGTCCTTGCACTCCGTTGTGACGCGCCAGAAAGAGAAGGCGGCTTGGATAGGAGAAGCTTCATGGAATTCGGGACGATCCATGGTCGTGCCCACGAAGGCATCCCGCTTGGTCCACACGCGCATGGGACCGGTCCATGGGATTCTGACGCCGGGAAGGACATCTTGTCCGCGGGTTTCCATCCAGTTGAAAAAGGGCTCGAGCGGTTGATCCAGGAGGACGTAAGGGAAGTAGCGTCCCACGTCGCAATAGAGGACCATGTCGCCGGGTTTTGCCGCGTCGAGGGCGCGGTTGATGAGGTAGGGTTTCCAAGCCCAGAATCCGGAGCCACGTTCTGCCAGGGAAATATCCGGCGCGGATTTTCCGAAGTCCGAGGCGGCCAACCGCGGCAAGGTCCACGAATCCACCGAACCGGCAATGCCATTGGCCTTCGCCGACAGGCCAAGCAGAACCTGGCGGAGACGGTATCTCCGTGTGGCGTATGAAATCAAATGGACCTTCATGCCGGGGATGCGATCAAGCCGCCTTGGCCAGAACCGACGAATAGATGTCTTTCAGGATGCCCGCCACCTCCTGCCAGGAGTAGAGCTTGATATCAGGCGCGGGCAGGGAAGGAGCTGCCGCGTGGAATTCCTTCAACTGGACGATCATCTCCGCGCGTGTGGGTTTCAGATAGGTGGCTTGGTTGCCGAAGCGTTCTCGGCTCCAACGCTGTTCAGGCACGAGAATGGGAAGACCGCATGCGACCGCCTCATGCGCGGAAAGGCACCAGTTTTCGTAGTAACTGTTGAGAATATAACCCCGGGACTTCCGCATCAGTTCGACAAGTTCGCCGGGATTGTCGGTATGCGGGATGTGCTTCACATATTTTCCGTCGATCAGCGCTTGAAATTTTTTCCAGTAGCGATTGGCATCCGAGTAGGGCTTGCCGACGAAAAGGACGGGAACCTTGGCGGCGTGGGCCATTTCCGCGATTTCCAGGGAGCGTTTCCTTTCGGTGATGGTGCCGGTGGTGATGAGGTGGTCTTCCTCCCGCGTGGCGGGCGGAGCGTCGAGGAAGATTTTCGAGAGGCCAAGCGGGACGATGCTGATGTTTTCCCCAGGCACGCCGTAAACGAGCTTCAGGACATCGGCTTCGGCCTGGAGGCCGACGATGTTGCGGTCGAATTCACGGAAGGATTCCCAACGGGAAAACTCGCGCAGCATCGAAACCACGGGGATCCTGCGGCAGGCCAAAACCGCGGAAACCAGCAGGCCTTTCGCCTTGAGCGAGCGGTTGGGGCGGTTGCAGTTGGCGGTGAAGAGGGAGGTGCAGACGACGGGAACGCGCTTTTCCCTGGCGAATTTCAGGAACTGCGAGTCGGGAACCGAATAGGTGTGGATGAGGTCGCACTCCTGGTTTTTGTCCCACCACCGGAGGTAATCGGCTTCCACTCCGGCGGAGCGCAGCGCGTGGTAAGTGCTGTTGAGTTGGATATCGACTCCGCCGTGGGCCAGGAGGAAGGGTGTTCCTTGGCAATCGAGAAGGACCTTCATGGCGTGCCGGAAGGTTTCATCGGGCGGCCAGCACTTCCTGATAGATCTCCAGATGCTTTTCGGCGACGATCTTCGGGTGGAACCGGTTCCACGCGGTTTGGTTGCCGGCGCGTGCGATGCGGTCGCGCAGGTCCGCGTCGCGAAGCAGGCGGGTGAGGGCCTCGCGGATTTGCTCCGGCTTTTCGGGCTGGAACATCAACCCGTCGACATCGTGCTGGATCAGGTCGGGCACGCCGCCAACGCGGGAGGCGGCCACGGGAACACCCGCGGCCATGGCTTCGAGGACGACGAGCGGAAGCCCTTCGAAGAGCGAGGGGAGAACGAGAAGATCGGACGCCGCCAGCAGTTCCGGAACGTCGTCGCGG